>NZ_JBTVYK010000005.1:0-174293 GCF_054788135.1 Streptomyces sp. O3 | reverse complement strand
GATACCGCATGCCCCGGTGATATCGCAGCGGGCAACCAGCCGTCAGCCCCTACGACACCACAAGTTCAACCTCAGTAACCCTCAGTTCGTCAGGAGCGGCTGCCATCGGCCCGGTTGCGCGCCGAAGGCTCGCGGGGTACGAGGGTTGGCGGGGCGTGGCGCTCCCTGCCGACGATCATCGCTCTCAGTGACCGCTGGGGCAGGTGTCCACAAACGATGGTTTGTGAGACAGCCTCGCTGGCCACTCCAGACCCTCGAAACCCTGTAGCAAAACCCATCTCAGAACTCACTCAAACCCCTTGATGTTCTGAGACGGGTTGTGAGACTGTCTCCGCATGACGACGAACACGGGCCACATGATCGGATACGCGCGAGTGAGCACGGATGACCAGGAAGCGCAGCTTCAGCTTGACGCCCTGTCGGAGGCGGGCTGTGCACGGGTCTTCACGGACAAGGCGAGCGGCAAGAACACGGACCGCCCGGAGCTTGCCGCCGCGCTGGACTACCTGCGTGCGGGGGACACACTGTGCGTGTGGAAGCTGGACCGGTTCGCCCGCTCGCTCATCGACCTGGTGTCGACGGTGGACAAGCTGCGGGAGCGCGGTATCGGCTTCCGGGTGCTGACGGGGGCGCTGGCGAACATCGACCCTGCTACGCCCGATGGCCGCCTCATGCTTCAGGTCGTCGGCGCGATGGCGGAGTTCGAGCGGGACCTGATCCGGGACCGGACCCGCGCCGGTCTGGACGCTGCCCGCGCTCAGGGCCGGACCGGTGGACGGCCGACCGTGATGGACGCTGACAAGCTTGCTGCGGCCCAGGCGCGCCGCGCGAAGGGTGAGAGTGTCACGGCGGTTGCCAAGGCTCTCGGGGTGTCGCGGGCGACGCTGTACCGGGCGCTGAGCGACGGCGAGTAGCCCCGGACCGACTGGAGAGACCGTCTGCCCCTGGTGGTGGACGGTCTTTCTCGTGTCCGGACCCCAGGGGTAAGCGTGATGAAAGTTCAGCCGTAACCCTCGCTGGCGATCCCGGCCCAAGCGCGACACACGCGCCCTGGGTGTGATGCCGTTTCCAGGGTCCCCGAACGTCTCCGACCTTGGGTGTTCAGGAATTTTTGGTGGTATGTACCGCAGAGATAGAGCCTGTTAAGGGGTGGGGAGTGCCCAGTTAAGTCCGGTTAGCGCACCGGTACGTGACAGCAGCTTAGTCTGTGTACGGCTTATGGGGTCGTCCAGCGAGCGTCAGCGCGCCGTGTCAGGACTGCTCTACCTCGGCCATCAGGAGTCGCAGGGTGAGCGAGTGCTTTTCGGGTGGTAGGTCGTTCAGTGCGGCCCGCGCGTAGGTCACCCCGCCGGTGACGTCTCCGGCACGGGCGAGCATGAGCCCCCGGTGCATCTCCAGGTGCGTGGCGAACCGTGGCAGGGACGACGGCAGTTCACGCCGGGCAGCGTCTTGGGCGACCACCGCCGTGCCTTCGTCCCCTAGTCGTGCGGCGAGCAGCGACACGAAGACGTTCACGCGCCACCACGGCACCGCGTAGTCACTCGTCTGCTCGTGTGATCCGGTCTTGTCGAAGACGCGCCGCCCGTTGTCCATCAACTGCCGTGCCGTGTCGGCATCGCCCCGGAGCGCTGCCGCGTGCGCCTTGCCGAAGATCGCGTTCAGCAGCCCCAGGGATGGCTTGTCGCTGATCGCCATCGCCTGATCGGCCAGTACGTCAGCGACACCGAGTGAGGCACCCTCGTAGCCAAGCGCAATGGCGGCCCGTCCCCGGACCCAGACCCGAGTGTGATCATCGCCGGACTGGTCCGCTGCCTGCGCCGCCATGCGGTACCACTGCACAGCCTTGGAACCGTCCGATCCGGGGAACGTCTTGGCGTACAGCGTCATGAGCCGCGCAGCTACCGACCACAGCCGGGGGGTGTCCAGCTGCTGTTGCACAACGGCAAGTTCGCCGCTCACACGTCGCTGGATATCGGCAGCGCCAAGACTCATGTACTCCGCGCCGTACGTGGCCAGCTTGGCTTCCCACGCGTCCAAGGACGGGCCACCTTGAAGCCGTGCGGCGAACCCTGCGCTGAGAAGGTCTGAGGCGACCACGGGCGCTATCGCTGCCCCCGCAGCATCAGTCAGGAACGTACGACGCTTCACTTCACCCTCTAGAACGGCTAGGGGCACGTCCAGGACGGCCGACAGGCACCGGAGGTAGAACGGCCCCGGCGTCACCTTGGAACGCTCCCAGCGGCTGACGTACTCCCGATCAAGGTTCGTCCCGAAGGCGTCATTGATCGCCGACGCTACCCGCCCCTGACTCCACCCGCGAGCCGTGCGGAGATCCTTGATCAGTGTCCCGATCGCCATGGGCCCATCTTGCCCCTACGGATGCCCCTACGAGGGGGCGCTGTTCGGCGGGACGATCCTCGGACGATGGCAGCGCCCAAGGGGACGGCGGGACACGATGGAGAGCAAGACCCAGACCGATGCAAGCCAGTGGGAGTACACGACCTATGCCCCGTCCGGGGAGACGTGCCCGGCGTGCATGCGGCCGATCAAAGCTCTTGAGCCCGTGCTGCGGGGCTCGATGGAACGCGCGTCGGGCGCGCCGATCGTGGTGTACCGGCACGCGGGCAAGTGCCCGGAGGTGTCGCGGTGAGCGCGCAGGATGGCCAGGAGCGGCCGTTGATGACGATCCGGGTGTCTCGGGACGGTGGACAGACATTCGGCCCTGAGCGGACCGTGCACAGCTCGGACGACCTGGCCCCGCTGGTGTCCGCCGCGTGGCCCCCGTGCCGGTGCTACCGGTGTGGTGCTGGCCGCAGACGCTAGAGCCCCGGCCCTCCCCGGAAGGCGCACCCCCAATACCGTCGCGATTCGCGACGGTATTGCCCCGCCCCCCGTTCGTGTGCTGCCCCCGTGGCACATGGGCGGGCCCTCAAGGCAGGCAAGGCGATCACGTACAACCATCCGGGCAAGGTGATCGTCCGCCTCTTACCCGGACCCGTGGTGAGCCCCACCGAAGCCGTGACGCTGGTCGAGTAGCCCCAGAATGGCCCCGTCCGTCTGCGTCTCCACCGTGGGCGGGCGGGGTACCCCACGTTTCCGCAGTTCAGACGCCTCCTGGTCATGCCAAGCTATATGGTGTAAGTTTTGCGTATTCCCATTTGGTCATGCGGCGACTGTAATGCCTGGCACCGACAGCCTCGTGCGTAGCCCGGCGGGCGACTGGTTAGGCTCGCATATGTGAGCAGGCTCCAGGTCGTCAGCGGCAAGGGCGGTACCGGTAAGACCACGGTCGCCGCCGCACTCGCGCTCGCCCTCGCGACCGAGGGCAAGCGCACCCTCCTGGTCGAGGTCGAGGGCAGGCAGGGCATCGCCCAGCTCTTTGAAACCGAGGCGCTGCCCTACGAGGAGCGGAAGATCGCGGTCGCTCCCGGCGGCGGCGATGTGTACGCACTCGCCGTCGACGCCGAGTTGGCGCTCCTCGACTACCTGCAGATGTTCTACCGGCTGGGCAGCGCCGGGCGCGCGCTGAGGAAGCTCGGCGCGGTCGACTTCGCGACCACCGTCGCGCCCGGCGTGCGCGACGTCCTGTTGACCGGCAAGGTCTGCGAGGCCGTACGCCGCAAGGACAAGAAGGGCCGCTACGCCTACGATCACGTCATCCTGGACGCGCCGCCGACCGGCCGCGTCACCCGCTTCCTGAACGTCAACGACGAGGTGGCGGGGCTGGCGAAGATCGGTCCGATACACAACCAGGCGCAGGCCGTGATGCGCGTGCTCAAGTCGCCGGAGACCGCGGTGCACCTGGTGACGCTCCTGGAGGAGATGCCGGTCCAGGAGACGGTGGACGGCATGGCGGAGCTGCGGGCCGCCGGGCTGCCCGCGGGCCGGGTGCTGGTGAACATGGTGCGCCCGGCGGTCCTGCGCACGCCGGTGCCCGCCGACGTACGCCGTACGGACATCGCCAAGGCGCTCTCCCGCGCGGGGCTCGGCGGGGCCCGCAGGGGCGGCCGGGCCGAGCAGCTGGTCGAGCCGCTGCTCACCCAGGCCGCCGACTACGAGGAGCGGGTCGCTCTGGAGCGCGCGCAGCGGGCCGAGCTGGCCGAGCTCGGGCTCCCCGTGCACGAGTTGGAGCTGCTGGCCGACGGCATCGACCTGGCCGGGCTCTACCGGCTGGCGGGCGACCTGCGGGAGCAGGGCCTGTGAGCCCTGCTCCCGCAGGTCGCCGGGCCAGTCCCGCGACGAAGGACCATGTGATGGAGGGGGCCCGCCGATGAGTCTGACACCGGCCGTACCGCTGGACGTCGACCCGCTGCTCGACGATCCGAAGACGCGCATCGTGGTGTGCTGCGGCGCGGGCGGCGTGGGCAAGACCACGACCGCGGCGGCCCTCGGGCTGCGCGCGGCGGAACGCGGCCGCAAGGTCGTCGTTCTCACCATCGACCCGGCGCGCAGGCTGGCGCAGTCGATGGGGATCGACTCGCTGGACAACACGCCGCGGCGCGTGAAGGGCATCGAGGGCGAGGGCGAACTGCACGCCATGATGCTGGACATGAAGCGCACCTTCGACGAGATCGTCGAGGCGCACGCGGACGCCGAGCGGGCCCGCGCGATCCTGGAGAACCCCTTCTACCAGTCCCTGTCGGCCGGGTTCGCTGGCACGCAGGAGTACATGGCGATGGAGAAGCTGGGCCAGCTCCGGGCCCGCGACGAGTGGGACCTGATCGTGGTCGACACTCCGCCGTCGCGCTCCGCGCTGGACTTCCTGGACGCGCCGAAGAACCTGGGGTCCTTTCTGGACGGCAAGTTCATCCGGGTGCTGATGGCTCCGGCGAAGGTGGGCGGCCGGGCTGGGATGAAGTTCCTGAATGTCGGCATGTCGATGATGACGGGGACACTCGGCAAACTGCTCGGCGGCCAGTTCCTGCACGACATACAGACCTTCGTGGCCGCCATGGACACCATGTTCGGCGGTTTCCGTACGCGCGCGGACGCCACGTACAGGCTGTTGCAGGCGCCGGGCACGGCCTTTCTCGTGGTGGCGGCTCCGGAGCGGGACGCGTTGCGCGAGGCGGCGTACTTCGTGGAGCGGCTGGCCGCCGAGGAGATGCCGCTCGCCGGGCTCGTACTGAACCGGGTGCACGGCAGCGGCGCCGCTCAGCTGTCCGCCGAACGGGCGCTCGCCGCTGCGGAAAATCTTGACGAACGCCGCATTGTGGATCAGGACGCCGGGAAGGTAGGGGTGTGTAACTCCCCTACAGACGACCCAGCCGACGCGGACGCACCAGTTGACGCGGACGCACCAGCCGACGTGGACGCACCAGCCGACGCCGTCGACGCCCACATCCAGCAACTGGCCACCGGCCTACTGCGGTTGCACGCCGAACGTATGCAGCTGCTGGCACGCGAGCAGCGCACCCGCGACCGCTTCACCGCGCTGCACCCCGAGGTAGCGGTGACCGAAGTGGCCGCCCTGCCTGGCGATGTGCACGACCTCGCCGGGCTGCGGGACATCGGCGACCGACTCGCGGCCGGAGCTGCCTGAAGTGTGAAGTCTCCGCGGCGGGCTAACCCCACTGGGCTAGCCTGGGCTAGCCCGCGATGGCTTGGCTAACCCACCGCGGCGTAGCTCTCGTAGTGCTCGTGCCCCTGCTCGTCGATGCCGTCGACACCCACGGCGCCGTCGACGCCCACGGGCAGAGCTCCCGCACTGCGCTCGTACTCGACGCGCGCGGTCTCCAGCAATCGGCGCCAGGAGGTGACCGTGGGGCGCCTGCGCAGCAGTGCGCGCCGCTCCCGCTCGGTCATACCGCCCCACACGCCGAACTCGACACGATTGTCCAGTGCGTCGGCCAGACACTCGGTCCGCACCGGACATCCGGTGCACACCGCCTTGGCCCTGTTCTGCGCTGCTCCTTGTACGAACAGTTCATCCGGATCGGTAGTGCGACAGGCCGCCTGCGCACTCCAGTCAGCTACCCAGCCCATGCCGGCGCCGTCCTCTCCCGAATCGAGGCTCCCCCACGGCGGCAGCGGCATATTCACCGCCGCCAGTTGAGGACGTTACGGAAGGTCGCGACAGCGCAACACCCCCTTGGGGCCCAATCTTGAATGGCCCGAACGGACTATGGGTAAGCGGCAGATCACCCGACGGAGTGAGCTGCGGACATGCCCGACAAGCCCGACGAATCAGGATGTTTCAGCTGGGGCACAACGGACACAGGGCGACGCATGAGGCGGATTCGGACAGGGTCCGTCGGATTCGGGGGGGACGACGGAGCGACGGCGAGGCGACAAGGCAGTCCGGCTGTGAAACCGCCCCGCCGTGACACCCGCCGTGACAGTTGAGTGCAGCTTAGGCCAAGGCATATACACCTGTCCGGCGTTTAAGAACGTAGGCTGCTCCCATGGGAAAGAACCGCTCGGGTGGAGGGCTGTCCACCGGTCAGCAGATCGCCAAGTTCCTCGGTGTCAGCGTCCTCTCGGGCGCCGTGATGGCCGGTATCGCACTGCCCGCCGCGGGGGCGCTCGGTCTCGCGGCCAAGGGGTCGGTCGAGGGGTTCGACGAGATCCCGTCCAATCTTGAGCGGCCGCCGCTGAGTCAGCGCACCACCATCCTGGACTCCAAGGGCGACACGATCGCCACCGTGTTCTCGCGGGACCGCACGCTGGTCAAGCTCAAGGACATCTCGCCGTACATGCAGAAGGCGATCGTCGCGATCGAGGACTCACGCTTCTACGAGCACGGCGCGATCGACCTCAAGGGCATCCTGCGCGCGCTCAACGAGAACGCGCAGTCCGGCACGGTGACGCAGGGCGCGTCGACGCTGACCCAGCAGTACGTGAAGAACGTCTTCGTGGAGGAGGCGGGCGACGACCCGGAGAAGGTCGCCGAGGCCACCCAGCAGACGATCGGCCGCAAGATCCGTGAGCTCAAGTACGCGATCCAGATCGAGGAGATGCTGGGCAAGAAGGGCATCCTCGAGAACTACCTGAACATCACGTTCTTCGGCCAGCAGGCGTACGGCGTCGAGGCCGCCTCGCGGCGCTACTTCTCCAAGTCCGCCAAGGACCTCGAACTGGGCGAGGCCGCGCTGCTGGCCGGTCTCGTCCAGTCGCCCAGCCGGTACGACCCGGTCAACGACGCCGAAGAGGCGACCAAGCGGCGCAACATCGTGCTCCAACGCATGGTCGAGACCGGCGACATCACGCAGAAGGAAGCGACCGAGGCGAAGAAGAAGGACCTCGGCCTCAAGGTCAGCAGGCCCCAGAACGGCTGCATCACCGCCGTGAAGGGCGCCACGTTCTTCTGCGACTACGTCCAGGAGGTCTTCCTCAACGACCCGGCCTTCGGCAAGACCAGGGAGGACCGGCAGAAGATCTGGAACCAGGGCGGGCTGCGCATCAAGACGACGCTCGACCCGCAGGCGCAGGCCTCCGTCCAGCAGGCGATCAAGGACAACGTGAACAAGGACGACGAGGTGGCGACCGCGGTCACCCTCGTCGAGCCCGGCACCGGCAAGATCCTCGGCATGGGCCAGTCACGCCCGTACGGCTACGGCAAGAACGAGACCGAGATCAACCTCTCGGTGGGCAAGGACATGGGCGGCGGCGGGGGCTACCAGCCGGGCTCGACGTACAAGCCGATCGTCGCGGCGGCCGCCCTGGAGAAGGGCATGTCACCGACGAAGGTGTACGGCTCGCCGCAGAACATGAAGTACCCGAGCCCGATCTCGATGTGCGAGGGCAGGTACGTCAACACCAACAACGAGCGGGTCGAGAACGAGACCTCGGAGGAGGTCGGGCCGTACGACATGAAGGAAGCGACCAAGCTGTCGATCAACACCTACTATGTCGAACTGCTCAAGGACGTCGGTATGTGCCCGGTGGCGAAGCTGTCCGAGAAGATGGGCGCCAAGCGCGCCGACGGCAAGCCGCTCAAGCAGGTGCCGTCGATGGCGCTGGGTTCCAACGAGATGTCGCCGCTGACGATGGCGTCCGCGTACGCGACCTTCGCCGCCCGTGGCACGTACTGCACCCCCGTGGCGATCGAGGCGGTCACCGGGCCGGACGGCAAGGCGATGGACGTCCCCAAGTCGACGTGCTCGCGCGCCATGTCGCCGAAGACCGCCGACACCATCAGCACGCTGCTCAAGGGCGTGGTCGAGGCGGGTACGGGTCGGCAGGCCGGGCTCGGCGACCGTCCGAGCGCGGGCAAGACCGGTACCACCGACTTCCGTTACGCCGCCTGGTTCGTGGGCTACACGCCGAACATGGCGGGCGCGGTGTGGGTCGGCGACCCGGCGCACAAGCGCAAGATGATCGACATCACCATCGGCGGCCGCTACCACGGCAAGGTGTTCGGCGGCGGTGTGCCGGGCCCGATCTGGAAGCAGGCCATGAGCGGCGCGCTGTCCGGCAAGCCCGCGCCGGGCCTGTCGACGGTCCACATCCCGAACCCCAAGAAGGACAAGAACGAGGACGGGGACGGGGACGGGAACAGCGACCGCGACCCGAACGGCGGCAACGGCGGAATCGGCGGAGTCGACGACGGGAAGCCGCAGCGCCCCGGCGGCGGCAACGGCGGGATCGTCGACGGCAACGGCGGCGTGACCGGCGGGAGGACCGGTGGCGGGACCGGTGGGACCGGCGGAATCGTCGGCGGCAACGGCGGTGCGACGGGTGGCGGCAACGGTAACGGCGGCGGCAGCTGGCGGGACATCATCGGCGACCCCAACGACGGCAGCCGCTGGCCGACACTCCAGTAACGCCGGACCACCAGCAGCCCCAGGCGGTACGTGACTGAGGGCGCCCCCCGCACAGAGCAGGGGGCGCCCTCAGTTACGTACCGAGACCCAGCCGCACACGCACACACGCACAGCCCACGCACACACCGCACAGCCCACGCACACGCGGACCCCGGCCCGTACGCACGCGGGGGCCCGTACGCACGCTGGGGCTCAGCCCGCGAGAAGCTTCTTCACCGCCGCGGCGACCCGGCCGCCCTCGGCCTGGCCCGCCACCTTGGGGTTCACGATCTTCATGACCTGGCCCATGGCGCGCGGCCCCTCCGCACCGGCCGCCTTCGCCTCCTCGACAGCCTGCGCCACGATCACGTCCAGCTCGGCGTCGGACAGCTGCTTGGGCAGATACACGGCGAGGATCTCGCCCTCCGCCTTCTCCCGCTCGGCCTGCTCGGCGCGCCCGCCGCCGGCGAAGGCCTCCGCGGCCTCACGGCGCTTCTTCGCCTCCTTGGTGATCACCTTGAGCACCTCGTCGTCGGAGAGCTCGCGCGACGACGTGCCCGCGACCTCCTCCTTGGTGATCGCGGCGAGCGTCAGCCGGAGCGTCGAGGAACGCAGTTCGTCGCGCTCCCTGATCGCCGCGGTGAGGTCTTCCTGGAGCTGGGCCTTAAGCGTGGTCATGCGCTCAGTGTCGCAGGTGCGCCGACCAGCCCGCCCGCGGATTTCCTCGCGTTACCCGGTCTGCGACGATGGACACATGCGCGCGCGATACGGAGTACCCCTGGGAATCTCGGCGGCGATGGCGGCCGGGCTCGGCTACTCGATCGGGATCGAGGCCCGTTCCTTCCGGCTCCGCCGTGTCACCGTGCCCGTACTGCCACCGGGAATGCGCCCGCTGCGCGTCCTTCAGGTCTCCGACATCCACATGGTCCGCGGCCAGCGCAAGAAGCAGCGCTGGCTGCAGGCGTTGGCCGGGCTGCGCCCCGACTTCGTCGTCAACACCGGCGACAACCTCTCCGACCCCGACGGGGTACCCGAGGTCCTGGACGCGCTCGGCCCGCTCCTCCAGTTCCCCGGCGCGTACGTCTTCGGCTCGAACGACTACTACGGCCCCAAGCCGCGCAACCCGGCCCGCTACCTCCTGGAGCGCGTCCAGGGCCGCCACGGCCTCAACGGCAACGCCCCCGCCGTCGGCGTCGTCCACAACCCGTGGGAGGAGCTGCGCGACGGCTTCGACACGGCGGGCTGGGTGAACCTCACCAACACCCGCGGCGCCCTGAAGATCGACGGCTACGAAATCGGCCTCACCGGCCTGGACGACCCGCACATCAAGCGGGACCGCTACGCGCGCGTGGCAGGCGGCCCGGACCCGGCCGCCGACTTCTCGCTGGGCATCGTGCACGCCCCGTACCTGCGCGCCCTGGACTCCTTCACCGCGGACGGCTACCCGCTGATCCTCGCCGGGCACACCCACGGCGGACAGCTGTGCATCCCCTTCTACGGGGCGCTGGTCACCAACTGCGACCTGGACACCGAGCGGGTCAAGGGCCTCTCCGCGCACGAGGCGGGCGGCCACGCCGCGTACCTCCACGTCTCGGCCGGCTGCGGCGCCAACCGCTACACCCCGATGCGCTTCGCGTGCCCCCCGGAGGCGACCCTGCTCACCCTGACCCCACGCGACGACTGAGCCCACCGGCACCCCCACGAAAACCGGATTTCGCCTCCGGCCGCCGGTCCGCTAAAGTAATCGATGTCGCCACGACGCGGTCAGCCGCGCAGGGGACATCGGGGTGTAGCGCAGCTTGGCAGCGCGCTTCGTTCGGGACGAAGAGGTCGTGGGTTCAAATCCCGCCACCCCGACAGAGAAGTACCAGGTCAGGCCCGGTGCTGAGAGATCAGCACCGGGCCTGATTTGCTTTGCGGCCCCGTTTTGGGAGCCATTTGGGAGCCAACTGGGTGTGATCTTCGGGATGCGGCTCCCGGCGGCTCCCAGCGAGGGGCGCTCGGCCTTCGAGCGCGTTGTGCGCCGGGTGCACCCCGGGAGAGCCCTTCCCCACGGCTTGTGCCGGGGAGCCCACGGACGGTACGACGATCGCCATGCACCCATGGTCTCCGTTAAATGACCGGCAGCTCGCACTCCTCACCCGCATCGGCGACGGAACCGACCCTGTCACGTCGGACAGCCCCGAGCTTGCTCTTACCGCCCGCGCGCTCAAGGAGCGGCGCCTGATCACCATGCCCAAACAGGGTGGGAAATGGCGGGCGGAGATCACCGACGCGGGGCGCTTCTATCTGGAGCACGGCCATCACCCGGACCGCCCGGAGCCAGCCCAGCGCAAGCAGCGGTTGGCGGGTTCCGAGCAACGGGCACGAGCGACCCCTTCACCACAGAAGCAAGCCGCGGCCCCGTCCACAGCGAAGCCAGCGCCGCAGCGCGCGGCCAAGCCGCCACAGCCGTCGCCGGCGGAAGTCGGCGCCGCTTTGATCGCTGAAGTACAGCAGGCTGGGCAGTTTCTCAGAATCCCGAACCCCAGCGACGAGGAGCGGGCCCGTTACCGCAGGGCGTTCGACGCGGCGCGGCAGTGTGCGCCCGGCGGGTACCACCTGAAGTACAGCGGTCGGACGAAGGGAGACTTCTTCCTCGGCCTGCTCCGGGTGACCGGTGAGGACGACACCGAGTGGAACCGGATCCGCCTGGCGCGCAGCCGTGTGATCACCGACGTCGAGGACGTGCTCGCCGCTGTTACCAAGGACTACAGCGCCTTCGAGATCTCCGAGGAGGTTCTGCCGAGAGTGCTCGCTCTGATCCGGCTCCTCGCCGATCAGGCACTCGCACGGTACGGCGAGATCGCAGTGTCCAAGAAGCGCAGGCAGCCGAGGCCGCTGCTCACTGTCCACGGCAGGACGTACGAGGTCGGCTTCCGTGAGCGGCAGAAGCAGGTCCGGTACGTCCCCAAGCAGCCGGGCCGGCGCACGTACGACTGGCAGCGGGTCACGCCGGCCCACAAGTTCGAGCCGTCCGGCGAACTGGAGCTGCTGGTCAGCGAGAACTCGGGTTACAGCTACAGCTACGGCTGGAAGAAGGAATGGGCCGACACGGCCAAGAAGCCGTTGGAGGAGCAGATCGGCTCAATCTTCCGGGCGTTGAAGGCACGCGCGGAGGAGCAGGAGCGGGCCCGGCTGGAACGAGAGGCCGAGCAGCGGCGTCTGCGAGAGGAGCGGGAGCGCCAGGAGGCCGAACGCCGGCGGCTGGCGGCGGAGCGGGAGGAGCGCGAGCGGCGGGAGTGGGAGGGCGCGGTAAGTGCGGCTTCGGCGAAAGCGGTTCACGCGGTACGGGCCGAGCACTTCGGCACGGCGCTTGAGCAGTGGCGGGCCGCGGGTGAGATCCGGGCGTTCTGTGCCGCGCTGGATGAAGTCGCCGCCGCGTCGGAAGACGTCCTCGAAGTCGAGAGGCTGCGCGAGTGGTCGGCTTGGGGGAACACGGAAGCCGATCGACTCGACCCCACCACGAACGGCCAGGGCCTGGCCGCCCGCGACTTCAACGCGAAGCCGACGAAGAATCAGCTGCGCCCGTTCCTCGACGGCTGGCACCCGGACCGGCCGGAGAAGGAGAAGCCTCCGGCGCAGCCAGCGCCTCCCAAGCCGGAGCTGGACCCATGGCGCGGCGTCATCGACGCACATCAGGATCAAGGGTGGCGATATGGACGCCAAGGTCGCGCTCAATGGTGGAGGCGATGACACCGTGGCCTCGGTCGCGTAGGGCCTTGACCGCCTTCTCGACGAGTTCTCCGAGCCGGATGACCTCGGCGCGCAGGGCTACCAACTCGTCGTAGCGGTCAGCCTTGTCTTCGCCGCACCAGGCCCGGACGGTTCGCAGGACGCCTGCCTCCGCGTCCAGCTTCCGGTCGTCCCGCCGACTGTAGGAGTACCAGGAGGACTGGGCACGCTCCTGCTCGATGCCCTGCTGCTTGCGGTCCACCTCTGGAAGGATCTCGTCGGCGAGGCGGCCGGCGACCTGGCGGGCGACGCGCTCAGTGACCGGCCACCCGGCCAGGCACATGCCGTGGCGGTTCTCGTAGACCATGGCGTTGCCGCGGAGTTCAGCTGCGTCCAGGCCGATGAGCGGTGCCGTCTCATCGAGGCGGCTCAGCTCCAGGACCCCGGCGTCGGCCACCGTTCGGCGCAGGCGGAGCGTGTTCTTCGGACGGACGAAACCGAGGATCATGCGGGCGGCCTCGAAGTCCGTGCTGCCCCGGACGTGGCGAGAGGACTCGGCCAGCGCCAGCTCCGCCGCGTCATCCGCACGGAACGTATCAACATCCCCCCACGGTGCTACGAGGGAGCCGGAACTGACCCACTCCTGCAGGCCGGCGGCATCGCCTTCGAGGAACCGCACGTGGACCCAGCCAGACCTGCCGGGGCCGCCCACGCGTACGACCTCAACCTGACGGACCTCGCTGCCCAGGTCCTTCGGCCTCGCTCGGTGCACCCAGTGCTCGCCAATCTCCATATGCCTATTGAGCCAGGTCCGCCGGCCCTTTCACCGGGGATTTGCCATAACCTCCGGAGCGAGGTGACTTCCAGGAGGTTGACGCTGCTCCCGAGCAAGGCGTCGGCAGAGACGGCTGTCCCTCTGGCGATGACCGCCACAGGCACAGCCGTATTCACCGCTAGGACTCCACGGGCTGACGTGATTCCCTGCGCGCACGTAGGACATCGCCGAGTACGCGCACCGGTGACGTGGTGCCCATCGCCAAGCGGGCGTCGAGTGCCGCCTCCCACTGCTCGGTCAATCCGAGCATGAGGCGCGTGCGCATCCCGGGGGTGACATGGGCATAGCGCGCCGAAACGGAGCCGTCGATGTGGCCCATGCGGTCGTCCATGAGGACCTTCTCGGTGCCGAGATCCTCCATCATGGTCCGGTGGGTATGGCGGAGGCCGTGGGGTGTGAGGCCCTTGGCGATCGGGAGCCAGCAGGCGTCGGCCCGCTCGCTGGCACCCCGCCCCCGTGCTGGGACGCCGGGCCACGGCTCGCCGAGGAGCGGTACGGGGCGGGCTTCCTGCGGCGCCTTCTTCGGGTACCAGCCGGAGACCGCCGGGGTGAACAGCCAGGTGGCGAAGCCGTTTCGGCGCCAGTGGGCTGCGTGCTGCGATACCGCGCCGCCGCGCACGAACCCCAGGTCTGCGATGGCCTGTTCCACCCTGACCCGCTTGGCTTCGGTAACGCGTTCGGGGTGGTTGAGGACGTTTGACACCGTGCCGGTCGAGACGCCGGCACGGCGGGCGACGTCGACGAGCTTCGCGCCCTGGTGGCCACCGGTACGGGCCGCGCCCTGTCCTCGGAAGACGTAGGTCTTGCCGTGGCAGGGGCATGGCTTGGGCTTCGTGCGGGCGATGTGGTTGGCGACCAGCACGGACACCCAGTCCATCGAGTCGATGGTGCGGTAGCTGTCGTCCTTGGGTGGGCAGCGCACCAGCTCGCCCGTGTCGAGTTCGTACAGCTGCCACTCGACCCGGAAGGCTCCAGGGCGGACGAACGCGGTCTCCAGGCCGACGATCTCGCCCCAGCGCATTCCGGTGTACCCCTTGAGGACCACGGCGACGAACTCGTCGTCGCGGCCGGAGAGCAGGGCGGCGCGCTCGGCGGTCAGCAGGATGCCGAGCGCGTCGGTGACCACCTTCTCCGGGCCACGGTCTCGGGAGCGGCCGGCGCGTTTGCCCCGTCCGCGCCGCCGGGCGGCCGGGTTGGACGTGATCAGGCCCTCGTCGATCGCGTCCTCGAAGATCAGGTGGAGCGTCGAGCGCCAAGTCTTGACGCTGGAGGCCGCGTAGAGGGCCTTTTCCTTCTTCTCCCACAGGTCGACGTCCGTGCGCAGGATGCCGGCGAGCGCCTTGTCCTCGAAGTCGGGGAGCAGGTGCTCCTCGATGTGGCGCTTGTAGTTCTGCATGGTGGAGGCCGCCAGGTCCTGGGCCTCGTACCAGCGGTTCGCGTACTCGCCGAAGGTCTCCTGGCCGAGAGCCGGGTCGCGCCAGTCGCCGCGACGGTATTTGTTCTCGGCCTCGGCCGCTGCCCGTTGTGCCTCGCCCTTGGTGGCGAACCTGATCGCCTTGCCGTTGTCGTCGACGACCGTGTTGTGCTTGCCGGGCGCGACCTTGTACCGGCCGCGCCAGTAGTTTCCGCGCTTCTCCGCGAAACCCACGTGCCGCTGTCCCCCTCTTCCTTGTCCTCGTCTACGGCAGATTCGATCGGGTCACGCGACAGTGCCGTACTGCTGCTGTCGACGCGGCGGACGGGCCCGTAGCGAGGTAGCCGGCGCCACGGCAGGGCGACGCCGTTGCGCGAACCCGGTCTGCGTACCGGGCTCGGGGAGCGGCTCGGTCGCCCGTGCGGCTACCGGCGCAGGCTGAGCCGGTCGCTCCTCGTAGAGGCGGATGATCTCGGCGAGATGCTCGGCGGTGAAGCGGTAGGCACGGCCGACCCGGGTGTGCGGTATCAGGCGCCGTCGCGCACGGTCCTTGACCCACCAGGCCGAGCATCCGAGGGTGTCGGCGATCTCCTCGGGGCGGTAGAGGCGGGGCGGAGGGGCGTCGGACGGCCTGTGGGGGACGGGCGCGGGCGTGGATCGGCGCAAGGGGCGGCTCCTGGTCGTGAGGGCGGGAGGGATGTGTGGGCGGCTCAGGTGGCGCCCGGGCCCTGGAGGAGGGCGAGGGGTGATACCCGCAGGGCTTCGGCGATGGCGACGAGGTCGTCGATATTGCATCGCCGCTTGGCGAGTTCGATGCGGGACAGCATCGTGTTGGACATAGGACGACCCAAAGCGGTACACCGCGCGGCGAGTTGGCGCTACCCAAGGCCGCGCTCCGTGCGGAGGATTTCGATGGTGCGAGCCGTCAGCATTCCTGCGGGCCCCATTTCTAGAGATCGTGCTGTCATGGCTCCAGTTGTAGCGTGCATTCGCCGGTTTGGTTAACCGGCGATCGTCGGCTATGTTGCGCCGCGCTCAATCGGTGAGCGAGGCGGTCGGGGTGCTGCGCAGGGCCGGTTCCCTGAACGGGCCCCGACACCATAGACCCGCTCTGACGTGGGGTGTTGCGTTGTAGCTTCGTCGCTCACCGGTCGTCAACGGCTTGCCGATGTGATCCTTCTGGCTCGGGACGCGGGACAACTATTTGGTCAACCGCCGATCGTGCCCTACCTTTTTCGCACCGCCCCTCCGTCTCGATTTCCAGCGGCCTTTCTGCCGTGAGAGATTGCGCCGGATAGGGCTGGACTTGCGCGCCGCGGGTGTGGCTATGTTGACGACGCCCGGAAAGCCGAGCAGTCATCAATGCTCCCGCGTCAACGGCCGCACATTCCCGCCCTTCACGCCCGTCTCCGCCCCCGACCGACGGTGAACCGTGGGCACCCAGCCCACTGGCCACCGAGTGAGGACCGCCCCTCTTGGCACGAATCCGCACCATCAAGCCGGAAGCCTTCGTCTCCGAGTCCCTGGCAGCCGTCTCCCTTACCGCCGAGCGCACCTTCTTCGGCCTGCTCACCCAGGCCGACGACCAGGGGCGCCACCGCGACCACGCCGCGATCATCGCCGGGCAGCTGTGGGTCCTGCGCCCGGAACACACGCCTGGCGCTGTCGAGCAGGACCTCGCCCAACTCGCCGACGCCGGGCTGATATGCCGCTACAAAGGCCCGGGCGACAAGCGCTACCTGCACATCGTCACCTGGCGGCAACATCAGAAGATCAACCGCCCCAGCGCGAGCCGCCTTCCCGCTTGCCCGCACCACGACACGCAGGGTCGCACCGCGCCCCGCGTCGACGCGCCGACTGCCGGAGCGGGTGTCACGGAGCCGGCACCGCAGCCTCACGGAGCCCTCCGTGAGGGCTCCGGGCCAATGTGCGAGCCTGCGGTGAACCCGGCCACCGATGATGAAGTAGCAGGTCAGAGCGATTTCCGTGAGCCCTCCGTGAGGCAGCAGGGAGGGCTCAGTGAGGGACCGGTGACTCCTCACGGTCCGGATCTAGGACCTAGGATCATGGATCTAGGAG
Source organism: Streptomyces sp. O3 (assembly GCF_054788135.1). Classification (NCBI taxonomy): domain Bacteria; kingdom Bacillati; phylum Actinomycetota; class Actinomycetes; order Kitasatosporales; family Streptomycetaceae; genus Streptomyces; species Streptomyces sp. O3. The sequence goes on along the minus strand of NZ_JBTVYK010000005.1, from coordinate 157,507 downwards.
ATACCCCTTCGGGGGGCGCGAGCGCCCCCGCACCCCACGCCGTCTCGACCAGCGAGCTCATCGCCGAGTACGCCGCCGCGTGCACACACCGTCCGCCCAAGGACGTCCTGGGCCATCTCGCTCACGAGGTGCGCAAGCTGCTCGGCGAGGGCATCGCCCCCGCCCACATCCGGGCCGGCCTGGAGCGGCACCGCGCCAAGGGCCTGCATCCCAGCACTCTGCCGAGCCTCGTGCACGAGGCCATGAACGCGGCCCCCGCCGCGCCGGTTGTCCACAGGGCGTGGACAAACCCCGCCGATGTCGAAGCCGCCTACGGAGGTGACCTCTGACCGCCACCCTCACCCGCGAGCCCCACCGGGTCGGCCCGCTTGCCGACCGGCTCAACGGCATCCTTGCCAGTCGCGGCATTGACCTCGCCACTGCCGCCGTCGAGGACGGGCACGTCGAGCCCGTCACCGCGCTGGAACTCGCCGACGCCAGGATCCCCGCCCGCTACCGCCGAGCCTTGGCCGACCACCCGAAGGTCACCGCCTGGGCCGACGAGATCGCCCGCGCCGGACGCCCCGGACCTGGCGGGCCGGGCATCGCCGAAGGCCCCTCGCTGCTGATCGCCGGCCCCACGGGCACGGGCAAGACGTACCAGGCGTACGGCGCCATCCGTACCCTGCTCGCCCGAGGGGTCCGTCTGCGCTGGGAAGCGACAACCACCGCCGACTTCCACGCGCGCCTGCGCCCCCGCACCGGCCACGACGCCGAACGTGACCTGCAGACCCTGGCGCGCTGCCCACTGCTGTTCCTGGACGACCTCGGCGCGGCCAAGACCAGCGAATGGACCGAGGAGCTGACCTACCGACTCATCAATCACCGGTACGAGCACCTGCTCCCCACCCTCATCACCACCAACCTTCCGATGGAGCAGCTGCGCGGCACCCTCGGTGACCGCGTCGCCTCCCGCCTCGCCGAGATGACGGAGCGCGTCATCCTTGACTGCCCCGACCGAAGACGCCGCACAGCGCCCGCCGCCTGACTGGCCGCCTCAGCGCCCGCTCTGCTGGCCGGCCTCGCCGTATCACCCGCGCTCACACCAGCCCTGCCCGCGCCAGCCACTTGCGTGGGCGGTCGCTCAGCGCTCCGTCGATTCACGCTTCGCGCTCAACCTCCGACGCCTTGGAGCCCCCTCCTGCCTCCTCTCAACCCCGTTCCCCTCGCCATGCGAATCAGCGGCACGACGCTCCTCCCTGACTGGGCCACTTCCCCGGTGATGACCGCGGCGCTCCTCATACCGCCCGTGCTGCTCGGCCTGCTCGCCGGGGGGCTTCTCTGCCAGCAGCGCCGCCGACCGCATCACACCAAGCGCCGACACGGAGCCGTCGCGGTGCCGGTCGCGGCCGTGGCCGCGCTCGGCTGCACCGCCTACAGCGCGGACACCAGTTGGCGGTTCGCCGCCGACTACCTCGACATGGGCGGTACCGCTGAGCGCGTCGCAATGTTCGCCGCCGCCGAGCTGGCCCTGTTCGCCACCGCCTTGATGGCGCGGCAGAACCTCAACGGCCCGAAGCAGGCTCCCGGCCTGCCCGGCACCCTCACGTGGGTCATCACCGCAGTCCAGATCCTGCCCGCCTACGCCGAGTCCGGGCTGGTCGGCGGCACCGTGCGGGCCTTCGTCGGCCCGGTCATGGCCGCGATGCTGTGGCACCTGGCCATGGGCATCGAGCTGCGTCACCGCGCCCCCGACGCCGCCTCACGCGGCCTGGCCGCCGTCCTCGTCCGCCAGGCCCGCGAACGCCTCCTGGCGCGGCTCGGCATCGCCGACCAGGACGCCGATGCCGCCCGCCTCATCCGCGAGCGCGCGCTGAGCGAAGCCGTCGCCCTGATCCTGCGCGCCGAGTCGATGACCGACCGCCGGCGCGGCAAGCGGCGGCAACAACGCCTGACGGAACGCCTGCACGAGGCACTGGAGCGGGCCGACGTCGACGGCGACCCGCTCCAGGACGAGCTGCTGCTGCGCAAGCTCGCCACCCGCAAGCAGGCCCTCGGCCTCGCCTCCATCACGCTGCCTCCCCGCTGGCGGATTCCGGCCTCGTCCCCCGCCCATGAAGGCGGGCACAGCCGCCCGCGCTCCGCCTGCCCGGCACCACTGCCTCGGGCAGAGGACGCTGCCCGCCCACACCCATCAGACCTGGGTGACGACGAGGTGCCTCCGGCTGCACGCCCACACCCTGCCCGCCCGGTGGCCGGGCTGCCCGCACGGGCAGAAGCCGAGGACAGCCCGGCGCTCACGGGCAACAGCGCGGGCAGCGTGTCGGGCAGGTGCGAGCGAAAGGCGGCTGCCCGGAGGAAACGCGATGCCGGCAAAGCCCGCGCCTCCGACGAGGTCATCCTCAAGCACACCCGCCGCATCTACGAGGGGACCGGCAGCGTCGGACGCGACCGGGTCGAGGACGCCCTGCGCGCCGCCGGATACACCGTCTCCAGCGACGGCGTCGGGCGAATCGTCCGCGAGTTCAAGGCCAAGCTCAAGGCCGGAGCCGGCGATCCACACGGCTGATCCCCTCAGCACCGGCATGCCCAACCAGACCCCGACCCGAAAGACCCATGCACACCCCACACCACGAAAGCCCCATGCCCCACGAGGAATCCCTGCCGATCACCCTCGCCCCACGCGCAGCAAGTTGTCGGGTAAGGAGTCCTTACCCGACCTCCGCCCCGCTGGGGGTGGAGGCATCCGGCGCCGAGGGGGCGCCGGAGTCGGCCGGCCCTGGGGAGCCGACCGGGACAGGGGGCATCGAGCAGTCGTCGAACGTGTCGCAGCAGCCTGCGCCGCGTCGCCGTCTGCGTGACAAGCAGCTGCGCGAGCACCGCTTCCACCCCCGCTACAACGACGCCGAGTACGCCCTCGTGAAGAACGCAGCCGCCCTGAGCCGCATGGCGCCCGGCGGCTACGTCGCCGAGTGCTCTCTCGCTGCCGCCCGCTCCGACGACCCCACGGCTGCCGTCGCCGACTACCGCGCCATGGTCAAAGCGCTGATGGCCGCCAACGGAAGACTCGGCCAGATCGGCAACAACCTCAACCAGCTTGCCTGGCACCTCAACAAGGACGGCGCCTGGCCCCACCCCGACACCGTCCAGCGGCTCCTGGACCGCGTCGAGGCATCCATCGCCGACGTGGACACCGCCGTCGCCCAGGTCACGGACGGGCGGTGAACCAGTGATACCGAAGATCATCCTCGGTAAGGGACCGAAGGCCATCCGCCGAACGATCGGCTACCTGTTCGGCAAAGGCCGGGCCAACGAACACATCGACCCGCATCTGGTGGCCTCCTGGAACGGCTTCGCTCCGGCCCCCGGCCGCAGCCCCCACCGCGATCCGAAGGATGTGGAGGACCAGCTCGCCCGTCAGCTCGACCAACCCGTGCAGATGCTCGGCGACAAGGCTCCCAAGTACACCGTGTGGCACTGCCCCGTCCGCGCCGCACCCGAAGACCCGATCCTCACCGACGTGCAGTGGGCCGACATCGCCCGCCGCATCGTGAACACCGCCGGCATCGCCCTCGACGGGGACGAGGAAGCCTGCCGCTGGGTCGCCGTCCGCCACGCCGACGACCACATCCACATCGCCGCCACCCTCGTCCGCCAGGACGGCCGACGCCCCCAGCGCGACTACGACCAGCGCGCCGTCCAGCAAGAGGCCCGCAAGATCGAAGTCGACTACGGGCTGCGCCGGTTGAAACCCGGCGACGGCACCGCCGCCAAGCGCCCCACCAGCAAGGAACACTTCAAGGCCAAACGCCTGGGCCAGGACGCCACCTCCCGCGAGATCCTGCGCCTGCGCGTACGCCGCGCGGTGGCCGCCGCCTCCAGTGAAGCCGAGTTCTTCGCGTTCCTGGAGGCGACCGGCGTGAACGTACGCCCGAAGACCGAGCCGTCCGGCGACGTGACCGGCTACAGCGTCGCCCTGCCCGGCGACGTCAACAAGCAGAAGGAACCCATCTGGTTCGCGGGCTCCACCCTCGCCGGCGACCTGTCCCTACCCAAGATCCGCCTACGCCTCGCCACCACCAGCCCCGAGCCCGCTTCCATCCCGCCCGGCAATCCGTGGCACCAGGCCACCACCGCCACCGAACGCATCCCCCACCACCTCACTCACGGCGACGACCACGCGGCCCAAGGCCAGCTCGTCGCACTCGGCGCCACCCTGGATCTGCTGCCGCTCACCGCACCGACCGCCATAAGGGGCGAACTGGAACGGGCCGCCGCCGCGTTCGAGCGCGCCACCCGCTCCCGCATCACCGCCGACCTCGACAGCACCCGCGGCCTGCGCCGCAGCATCCAGGCGATCTGGCACAACCCCTCATCCGCGGGCGACGGATCCGGCCTGGCGATGCTGATCGACGCCGCCCTCACCGCCGTCGCCTTCGCGAGGCACTGGCACCGCACCCGCCACCACGCCCAGCAGGAGGCGGCAGCCGAACAGGCCCTCCTCCACCTCCAGACCGCGTACGCGCGGATCGCACCGCCGGTGCTGGACAGCATCGCCCGCCACGCGCCCGCGCTGCAGACCAAGCGTCGCCTCGCCCACTACGTCCACAAGGCCGTGCCCGCCTACGCCGAACGCATCCTTGACGACCCCGCCTGGGACGCCCTGGCCGCAGTACTCGCCGAGGCCGAGAAGACCGGGCACAACGCGGCCACCCTCCTCCACCAAGCCGTCAGCCAGCGCACCCTGGACGACGCCCGCAACCCCGCCCGCGCCCTGACCTGGCGCATCCAACGCCTCGGTCAACGCCATGTCCCCGGCCCCCGAGCCCAAGATTCCAGAACGCGCAGCACCACACGGCTCCCGAGCGTGCCGATCCATCCCGTGGCCGAAGCCCCGCCTCAGCAGCAGTCTCCAACACGATGGCGCTGACCTGCAGGAGCGGGAACATCGCCAACGATCCCCGAGTGCCGAAACTGGTGGCTTTGTCCACGAGAACAAGAATGGGCACCAGACATCTACCGCTTCGGGAGGCATCGGTGCCTGGCGCCGTTCGATTGCCGCGGTTCCGTAGAGTGACCAGCAGACTTCCTGTCAGTCGGCTAGAAGAGGCCGGTGCGCATGTGGTGCGTGAGGTTTTCGAGGATCTCGCGCAGCCACGGGCTGCGGACGGCTGGCAGCCGGACCAGGGTGTGCCGGAACACTTCCGGATCGGCCCGGAACAGTTGACGGGGGCGTGGCGCGGGCGGGTCGTAGTCGTCGCGGAGGACGCCGACGGGCAGGGCGCCAGAAGTGGGGACAGGCAGGTTCGCCCTGGGGAAGGCTAGCCACAGCCACACTCCGAACGGCAGCGGCACCAGGTACGGTACCGGGTCGGCGGGGGCCCAGGTCTTTCCCGTCTGAGGGTGGGACGGCACGAGCAGGATGGAGGCGTCTGCGCTGGGTGCCGGCAGTCCCGGTCCGGCCAAGGCAGCGGACCGCGCCTGTGGGCCCGCGGGCAGCAGGGCGTCGAGCGCGCGTTGGAAGACCTGCCCGGCCAGGCCCTCCGGGACGATCACCGGTTGGCCCTCTGAAGCCGCCAGCAGGTGGGCGAGCGCCTGGCCTGCCGCAGCCTCCCACTGCGGGCTCCACAACCACCAGTAGTTCGACCAGTGGCCCGCCGCCATCCGCGACCCCCAGGCGGCGATCGGCTCGAAAGGCGGCGTGCCCGTCCCTTCCGCCAGCAGTTCCGCCCAGGAAAGCGGCGTGGTGGCGTCGGCGCCGTCGATGGGAAGGCGGCGTACGGCGTTCGGGGCGAGCCACATCGCCTGCCAGAGCGAGCAATCGTCGATCCGGCTCGCCACGGGCAGGGCGCACTCCGCGCAGGCCACGTTGGGTCCGTCGGCCCCGTCGAGGCCGCAGCAGTAGCCGCCCCCGCGTCCTTCCGGGATCAGTACCGTGCCGTGGGCGTCGCCCGGCGCGATGACGATCGCGCCAGGTGCGCCGTCGGAGAGGACGGAGACCGGCGCGTAGACACCGCGGGCGGCCGCCTCGTCCGGATGGATCTCCTCCCACATCCGCCACGGTGGCCCCCAGGGCTCCGGGTTCACGGCGAACGTGCCCGGGTCCATGAGCACCGGGAGCTGAAGCCCGTTCCCGTATGTCTGATGAGCGTGAGGAGGCAGCGCGACCTGGGACAGTGGGATGGTCAGCCTGGCGCCACAGCCAGCGCACACGAAAACGAACAAACATCCTCCGCAAGAAGACCAAAGGGCATCGTCGCAGCTCAGTAGCGGATCGGCCAACGTGTTTCTTTGCCTCTGCACGAGACCGTGCACCACCACGGTGCGTAGCGTCACCGTTCGAATCTTCGGTGTGCGCGGCGCCTGCCGAAGTGGTGGAGGTGCGGCAAGAATCTGAGCGGAAGTCCGGCGGTCTCGCTGCTGACGAGCGTCAGAAGTCGAGGCCGGCGATCATTCCGGCCACGCTCGTCATGAGCTTGTTGATGTCGTCAGCAGCTCCGGTGCTCGCCAGGAAGAAGCCGAAGAGCACGGCGACAACTGCTGGACCGGCCTTCAAGGACTTCCCGCGAATCAGCACGACCAACACCACGCCCAGCAGGAGGGTTGCGGAGATACTCAGTTCCATCAGCAGATCACCACTGTTCCGTCTGGCACTGCACATCGACGCCTTGGTGATGTTCGGGCGTACCGCACAGCGGATTCCTCCTCGATAGCGCTGCAGACCGAAGGCCATGGAACAGGGAGGTTCGTACTGGCCTCCCAGTGACAGTGGAACCAGCGAACGATGGCGCTCGTTCCGAGTCGAACGAGATGGGGTGGCACCGTCGCGAGCACCCGCCTGGCAACGCCGCCGGCACCTCGTGCGGCGGGGGTGATGCCGCTGCCCAAGAGCAGGGTCGCGGTGCGGATTGCGTCGAGGGCCGCAGCGGGCGCCGCATCGGCGTACGGGCCGAACATCAGCTGGCTCCAGTCGCATCGGGTTCTGGCCCAGGCGATCCGTTCGAGCCCAGTGCCCAGGTCCAGGGCCATGCGATCAGGGTGGTTCGTGTTCCAGAGGAGGACGAGGTCACCGATGGCGAGGCCGAAGTGGTGGAACATGAGAGTCACTCCGGCGACCTGCCTGCGGTGCCACGTCTCGACACGTCCGTGCACCTCTATGTGCCTTGCGTGGAACCCGAGTTGGGAGAGGACGTAGAGCCAGTCGTCGAGGGTCTCGGCATAGTGGTCGAAGCCGGTGATGGGCTGGACGCGGGAGACGTTGACGAAGGAGGTCAGGAAGCCGTCGAGCAGGTCTCCGTTCAGATCGCGGTCTCCGGTGAAGCGGACGACGGGCTGTGGCAGGAAGCCCTTGCGGTAGGTGGTGGTGCGGCCGTTCTTGAGGAGTGGGTCCAGGGCCTGGACGGCGGAGATGGTCATCTCGGTCTCGCGCCCCCAGCGCAGTGGCAGGGGCTCGTTCCGCGGGACTCCTCTGGTCGCGAAGGCTGTGGTGAGGCGGGCCAGCAGCGTGTTCCAGGACGGTGGCGTGCGTGGCGGTCTGTAGGGCGTGCCGTGGTCGCGGTGGTGTATCCGGAAGTCGCGTCCGCCTCGACCACTCGAAATGAACTCCCACTGTGGTCCGAGTACGTGGCGTAGCGCGGCGACGGCCTGGTAGGCGTGCGAGTGGCTCTCCATCACAGCGCCGCCAGCGCCTCGAAGTGGCGTACGGGGTCGAAGCGGACGAGGCCGGTTTCCTGGACCTCATGGGGGTCGAGTGTCACGGCCTGTTCGATGGCTTCCGCGAGGGCGTGGGCAGCGCTTTCGTCGTCGTCCGCGGGTTCGGTGATGGCGGTGACTCCCGTACGGTCGCAGAGGGCCGCTTGGGCGCAGGTGCCGTCGCGCCAGGTCAAAGCTGCGATGGGGGTACCGGCGCGTAAGGATTCGCCGAAGACGGCGGCGCCGGCTTCGATGTAGGTGCGGGCGTAGGTATAGACGAAGGCCGCGCCGTCTGTAAAGGCCGCGGTCTTGGCAGCTCCGCCGAGCTCCCCCACCCATTCGACGTGGTCGGCGGTAAGGAGCCGCTCGTGGCGTCGTACATAGTCCTCGTCGAAGACCGGGCCGACCAGGCGTATCCGACGGCCGAGGATCTGAGCCGCGCGGGCGGCGAGGTGGGGCGCCTTGTCAGCATCTATGCGCCCGAGCCACACGAGGTCCTGGCCCTTCACCGCCGGAGGTTCGTCCTCGTCGATCCCCAGATGGACGGCGAGCTCAGGGGATGGGCGGTGGGCGGCGTAGCGCTCGGCCATCTCCGGCGAGTAGCAGTAGAGGCGCGAGCGTTCGCCGTCGAAGGCGTCGGGGGTGTGCTGGAACGAGGGGTGGTGCTGAAAGGTGGCGACGTCGCAGTCCAGCTCGCGCCACGTTCTGACCCACTCGGGGCGTGAGGGGTATTCGTGGCCGACGACGAGGAGGTCGTAGCCGGCGGCTTGCAGCTCGCGCTCGGCGAGGGAGCCGGGGGTGGTGTCCTCCAGCCGGACCGGCTTGCGGACCCAGTGGTCTTCGAGGTCCGTAAGCCAGCCCGGTCCGATGAGGTGTACGTCGGCGCCTGCGGTGCGGGCTCCTTGGGCGACTGCCCAGAGCCATCGTTCGATCCCGCCGTATCCGGACGGGGGGAATGCGTACGTGCCGGGGAAGTCGCAGACGCCGACGAGCATCTAGTCCTCCGAAGGGGTTCCGTCCGCCTTGATCCGGCGGAAGCCGAGGTACTTGACGAGGGGTTCGGGCAGCAGGACCGAGCCGTCGGCCTGCTGGTGCTGTTCCAGGACGGCCGCGAGGGTTCGGCCGATGGGCAGGCCGGAGCCGTTGACCGTGGCTGCCGGGGTGGGCTTGCCGTTCTCGTCGCGGGTACGGATGCCCGCGCGGCGGCCCTGGAAAGTGCCGAAGTCGGAGACCGAGGAGATCTCGCGGTACGTGTTCTGGCTGGGCAGCCACACTTCGAGGTCGTAGGTGAGCTGGGCGGAGAAGCCTGTGTCGCCGGCGGCGAGCGTGACCACGCGGTAGGCGAGGTCGAGCTCCTTCAGGCACGCCTCGGCGTGGCCGACCATCTTCTCCATCTCGGCGCGGGCCTGGTCCGGGGCTGCGATGCGCACCATCTCGACCTTGGAGAACTGGTGCTGCCGGATCAGGCCGCGGGTGTCCCGGCCGTACGAGCCGGCCTCCGAGCGGAAGCACGGCGTGTGCGCGGTGAGCGCGAGCGGCAGCTCGGCGGGCGGGATGATCTCGTCCGCGTAGAGGTTGGTGAGCGGGACCTCGGCGGTGGGGATCAGGAACAGGTCCCGGTCCGCGACGCCGGTCTTGAACAGGTCTTCCTCGAACTTCGGCAGCTGCCCGGTGCCTGTCATGGTCTTGCGGGTGACCAGGTACGGCACTGCGTGCTCGACATAGTCGTGGCGGCGGGTGTGCAGGTCGAGGAAGAGGGACGCGAGGGCACGCTCCAGTGCGGCGCCGACGCCGCGCAGGACGCTGAAGCGCGGTCCGGACAGCTTGGTGGCCCTGCCGAAGTCCAGGATCCCCATGCCCTCGCCGAGGTCCACGTGGTCCTTGGGCGTGAAGGAGAAGGCCGGCGGGGTGCCGACCTTGCGCTGCTCGACGGCGAAGTCCTCCGAGTCCCCGTCGGGGGCCTCGTCGGCGGGCAGGTTCGGGATCGTCAGCAGCAGCTCGGTGAGCTCCTGCTGGATCTGCTCCTGCTCGGCGTCGGTCTCGCGGATCTGCTCCTTGAGCTTGCGCGCGGTCTCCTTGAGGGCGGAGATGTCGCCGCCGGCCTTCGCGGTCTGCTGGACCTCGGCCGCGATGCGCTTGGACTCGGAGCGCAGCTCGTCACCGGACTGGATGCTCTTGTTCCGACGGGACTGGAGGGACTCCAGAGAGGAGAGGTCCAGGCTGTAGCCACGGCGGGCCAGGCGGCGGACAGCGTCCTCGCCCATGTCGATCAGAACGCGAGCATCATGCATCAGGGAGTTCCCTCTGTGCGTGCGGGTGATTTACCCGATCGAAGGTAGCAACATCCGCTTCATGATCCTTACGAGGTTTTCCCGGGGCGGTGGTGCCCGAGCGCGCACCCCGCTCCTGACGTGCGTCGAGATCGCCGAGCAGGCTCTTCACGCAGCTCAGCAGGTCGTCATCGGCGAAGGTGAGCGGCTGCACGTACGGCGCCTCAGGGAAGAACAGCGGTATCTCCTCATTCGGCGTCCGCTCGCGGTGCCACAGGAGGACCGAGACGAGCAGTCCGTGGCAGACGATCACCCTCGGGCCGGGGTGCTCGGCAGCCGCCAGCAGTCCGGTGAGCATGCGGCGGATTCCCTCCCGCTGGGACTCGCGTGCGCCCGGGGGCCGGCGCTGCCCGCCGTGCTCCGTCAGCCAGGCCGCGTATTCCAGGAAGGGGCCGCCCTCGAAGTCTCCGTAGTCCAGCTCGTTCAGCTGCGGGACGATCACCGGTTCCGGTTCCGGTACGGCCATCAGGCGCGAGGCGGTCTGATGAGCGCGGGGGAACTCGCTGCACAGCCAGGTGGCCACATGCCGGAGCGGGAGCAGGTGCCAGGCGAGGCCGCACGAGGCATGGCCCTCCTTGCTGAGCGGGATCGGACGCGTCGGGTCGCCGTTCACCAGGTACTGGCGGCTGTTGTGGGTCTCTCCGTGGCGCAGGATGTACGTCTTCATCGCTGCTCCTCACTCCTCAAGGCCGGATGCCATCAGCGCGGTCAGGACTTCCGCGGCGGGGTCCTGGGCCGGGTCGCTGATCTCCGTGTAGTAGAGGAGCGCGTCCAGGGCGATTGCCCGGCACCAGGCGGAGAGCTCCGGAACCGTGATGCCGGAGATCCGGGAGGCGAGCGCCAGGCGCTCGAACATCGCTCGCCCGAGTTCGTAGTGGACCGTCCAGAACGCCCAGTCGTACGCCGCGTCGCCCACCAAGGGGTGAGGGTCGATGAGCCGGGCGTGCGCCCGGCCGTCGAAGATCACGTTCTCTCGGTAGAGGTCGCCGTGCAGCACCGTCGTGCGGGCGGGCGAGGGCTTCAGAGCGTGGAGTTCCGGCAGCACCTCGCGCGTGAGCCAGCCTTGCGGCCCGAGGTCGAGCCTCACCGTCCGATCCGTGACACGCGGCAGCACCGTGTCCCGGAGGAAGTCATCGAGCCGGGGCAGCACCGGGCGATCCCGATGGCGGCCGACGGTGTGCAGGCCGTGGACCACCGCGGCCGCCATCGGCACTTCGCGTGCGGGCCGGGCGGCGCCTCCCGGCCGGCCGCCGACCAGTTCCATCGCGGCCATCGACAGATCATCCGCGGTCTCGATGACGTCTGCCGTCGGACCACCGGCCCACAGGGCGAGCGCCGTGATCTCATCCCGGTAGCGAGCCGGATCGAACCAGGCTTTCAGCAGGACCGGGGTGTCCAGCTGGTCGACGGCCACGGCGACGACCGACGAGTGGCCCGCGTCGTGATAGGTCCGCAGGGTCAGCTTCCAGCGCTCGGCAGCCGCTGCCAGCAGGTGCGGGGCGGCGTCGAGCCAGTCCTCGGCCGACGGACCGTAGTGGGCCAGGAGCCGCTCGCGTGCTCCCGGCAGTACATTGCCCAGTGGGGAGGCGGCCATCAGCTGAGCACCATTCCGTCCGAGACGAGTTCGTCAGTCAGGGCCGGGAAGGCATCCATGGCCTCGATGACCAGGGCCTGCACCTTCTCGATCTCGACGTCATCGGCGGCCAGGCGCACGAGGATCCGCCAGGGCTGGTCGAGGCGCTGGCCGGTCGTGGAGACCAGGTGGACCTCGGCGTGCTCGCCGGTGGCCTCGTGCAGGTCGGCCGCGAGCCGCTGGGCGGCGATGTTGTAGAGCTTGCCGACGTGGTAGACGGGGTTCTTACCGTTGGCGCCCTCCAGGTTCATCGGCCGCAGCGGTGTGATCAGGCCGTTGACCCGGTTGCCTCGGCCGACGACTCCTTCATCCCCGGACTCGATCGAGCTGCCGGTGTAGGTGAGGTACAGCTCGTCCTTCTCCGGTACGTCGCGGGCGTTGAGCCGGAAGCTGACCGCAGCACCGGGCAGCCGGAGCGCGGCAATGCGATGGCACTCGGCGAGCACGCTCTCGGTGTTGCGGACGTATTCGGCGCGGCCGGCGACGTGCCGGGACTTCTGCGGGACGCACAGCACGACGTCTGCCTGCTCGCCGTCCCAGTAGCCCATGAGCTTGACGTCGGAGCCGCACCAGCAGTGGGCTCGGGTGAAGTCGCTGTCGCCGGAGAAGTGGTCCACGAGCTCCCGCACGAACGACTCGAAGGCGTTCTCCGGTGCCCACCCCGTGCCCAGCGACGTGTCGTTCGCGAACCGTGTCCGCCGCTCGCGCAGGTCGTTGATCGAGCGCGGGTTGAACCAGCGGGTGCGGTCGGGGACACCGTCTCCGGTGAGCACGGCGCCGGGGCTGGAGTTGCTGGTGATGTTGAAGGCGATGTCGAGGTTATCGTTCAGCTCGGGAAGCCGCTCGGCGAAGAACGCCCGAACCTCGGCCTCGACGATCTCCGTGACGGGGATGCGCTCACCCCCGCAGGTAGGTGCGGCCCTGCCGTTGACCAGCACACGTACCGGCGCGGTCATGGCACCGCCGCCGTAGCGGACCTCGCTCGCGCCGCCCAGCAGGGCGAGCTTGTCGAAGTTGTGGTGCAGGACTGCACCGAAGTGCCGAACAGTAAACCGGCTGTAGGCGCGGGACAGCCGCTCGGCCAAATGATCGGCGAGCGTGTCCGGGTGCCCGAGGCCCTTCCGTTCCACGATCGTGGTCGCATCCGGGCCGCGGACGCCTGTCTCGATCACCAGGTGACTGTTGCCGGAGGACATACTCGTACGGGGCATGGCGAACTCCTGACCTTGGGACGGAAGGCGGGATGCACGTGCGTACGCAACGAGAGCGAGGGACACAGCAGCAGCTGGGATCCCGCGCCAACAACGCGAAGAGACAGAGCTGACGAGCCGTCGGCCTGGATGAGCGCCTGGCTGACCGCCCGTGTTCGAGACAAGTAAGCCGCAGCCACGCTCACCGAGCAGTGGACAGGGTTAACAAGGCCCCGTGTTAACTGTTAACTCCCCATCGCAACCACCAAGTTGGCGGCACGATAGAACGACGGACCGCGACGACTGGGGGGGCATAGCTGTGAAGCCGCAGAGCAAACTACGGCTGGCCAGGAAGGCACGGGGCTGGACGCAAGCCGACCTCATCGACGCGTTGATCACGGCAGCTGAGCGTCTCGGCGTCGAGTCGCCGGCGCCAGGAAGCTGGAAAACCCTCATCTCCATGTACGAGAACGGCCGGCGCCTCGTGAGCTCGGATCACCAGGCGCTGTTCCGCGAGGTGTACGCGGCCACGGACGAGGAACTTGGCTTCCCCACCGCCAGGGTGATCCGGCCCCTGCCCTCCGCACCGAGCAGACGGACGACCAAGTTCCCGGTGCCCGTGAACCCCCAGATGCTGGCCTACCTGACCTCCGTGCTCCAGCAGCACGCCCAGGCCGAGCCGCTCGTCGGCCCGCAGTTCCTCGTCCAGCCGGTCCAGAGCCAGATCCCACTGATCGAGCAGATGTGCCGAGAGGCATACGGCCCGCTGCGCGACGACGTGCTCCGGGTAGGGGCCCGATACGCCGAGTTCTTGGGGTGGCTCCACCAGGACACGGGCCACACAGCCGAAGCCATGCGGTCGACAACCCTGGCGATGGAGTACGCGCAGGAGCTCGGCGACCCCATGCTGATCGCGTACATCTTCCAGCGCCGCAGCAACATAGCCACCGAGGCGGGCCACGCCGGCCACGGCGCAGGACTCGCCGCGGCGGCGCTCCGCCACGCGGCGGACCTCTCCCCGCGCGTGCACGCCGTGGTACTGCGACAGCTCGCGAACAGCCAAGCCGCCCTCGGAGAACGGACCGAGACCCGTCGAGCCATCGACCAGTCCCTGGCCGCGGCCGAGAAGGGCACGGACGAAGACCCCATGGCCGGATACTGCTCGGTGGCCTACGTCGAGATGGAGGCCGCCAATTGCGACGTGAAGCTGGAGCAGCCAGCCCACGCGGTCACGGTCTACCGGGACAGCCTGAGCCACTGGCCGGCCGTTCAAGAACGCGACCGCGGTCTCTGCCTCGCCCGCCTCGCCACGGCGAACGCGCTCCTCGAAGACGTGGAAGGCTCCCATGACGCAGCGGCACAAGCGCTCGCGATCGGGCAGCGTACGGGCTCCTCGCGCATCCTCAACGAGCTGTACGACCTTCAACCACGCCTTGCGCGGTGGCGCAAGCTGGTGGAAGTTTCGGAGTTGAACGATGCGCTGGACACAATGAAGCGAGCCACCGCGTAGCCGAGCTGAGGGAGTCCCGTGAACCTGCTGCCGACAGCCACGAGCACCGATGTCCAGGAACTGCAGCCGCGCGTGGCCGTACTTCCCGTCGGATCCTTCGAGCAGCACGGGCGCTACCTCCCGCTGATCACCGACACGGCCATCGCCTCGATCATCGGCCAGGAGATCGCGGGCACCTACCCCGTGCACCTGCTCCCGCCCCTCACCATGTCGTGCAGCCACGAACACGGCACCTGGCCCGGCACGGTGAGCATCAGGGCCACGACGCTGATCGCGGTGATCGACGATATCCGGTCATCTCTCGCCCGGTCCGGCATCGAGAAGCTGGTGATCGTCAACGGGCACGGCGGCAACTACGTGCTCTCCAACGTGGTCCAGGAGGCCAACGTGGACGGGCCTGCCGTATCGCTCTTCCCGCTCGGTCTGGACTGGGACCGCGCACGGGAACGCGGCGAACTCGTCTCGGACAAGCACGGAGACATGCACGCCGGGGAGATCGAGACCTCGATCCTGCTGCATGCGGCACCGGAGCTGGTGCGTGAGGGATTCGCCGAGGCGGATCACGACGGAGGAACCCGCCGGTTCCTCCTCGTTCAAGGGATGAGCGGGTATACCGACTCCGGCGTGATCGGCTACCCGTCCTATGCGACGGCGGGGAAGGGCAAGGCCGTGCTGGAGAGCCTTCGGATGAGTTTCGCGGAGCACCTCAAGGTCTTGGGCGAAGGTGAACCGAGGCGTTGACGCCGGTCGCACGCCGCCGGCATCTCCGGCCTGGTGTTGTTGGCCTTTGCCCAGGGGATTGACACTGTCCGATTCCTACTGGGCGTACTGAGCTGCCCCGAGTCTCGTAGAGTCCGGGGATCTTGTTTCAGGTGGACTTCAGGGTCTGCTCCTGGCTGCGCCAGACGGCTTCCTCGTACTCGGCGGGCGGTACGTAGTCGAGTGCGGAGTGGAGGCGTTCTTCGTGTCGCCCGTTCGACCTGGTCGACGCTTCGCGCCGGAAAATCTCAAGATCATCGACGGAGTCCCTCGCTGGACGCCCACAGCAGCTTTCTAACGGACAGCCAGCGATGGGATCCAGTCAGAACGCACCGGGCTCATGCGCTTTGAGTGACAAGAAGATACGTTTCTGTCTTGGTCGCACTTTGATCACAGTGAGGCACCTCCGTGCAGCTTGCGCGAAGGTGACATTCCGGGGGAGGGAACTGTGGTGAAGAGCCGTTTTCGGTGGGCCCGCGTTCCAGTGTGCCTGGCCGCTGCATGGAGTTTGCTGCTGCCAGCCATCGCGCAAGCGGTGCCGGTCCAGCAGTCGAGAGCTCAAGCAGCGGTGACTGCGAAGCATAAGAGTCCCAGGCCGGCGAAGCCGCAGAAGCCGATGACGCTCAAGGAGCGTCGCTCCCAGGTAGCGGAGGACCGGTTCAAGGCGGAGATCCCGGAGAACACACCGCCGCAAGCCCCAACCGTTCAGGCGAGCTACACCCCATGGGGGACGCCTCAGTTCGTGGTCGTCACCGGCTCCGAAGGCGGACTGAGGTCGCAGGCCGGGCCTACATACAGGGATGACTTCGAGGGGATGGTAGTCCCGGGCGAGACGGTTTCTGCTGCAACACTCGTCAGGAACTCAGACAGCCTCAAGGGCCCCAGCGGTAAGCCATGGGACTGGATCGATACACCGCATAGGGTCAAGGTCACCTGGACCGTCCAATGCGCCGGCAAGCAGAAGCATTACGACCTCGGCCAAGAGGTCATGACGCACTCTGGGGTATGGGCGAGCTATTACCCTCCCGACGACGAGCCCATCCTTCGGTTCGAAACCACGGTGGACCCCGAGCAATGCTCCGGAATGCCCAACCCGACGTTCGTGGTCATGGCGCATGCCACGGTTGTGGATGTCGAGGACGGCGGAACTGGGACATCCCCAGCAGATGCATACGTAGTCGAGTCAATTCCCGGGGACCAGACCCGTGGCTGCGCGCCCGATCCGTGTGCTTCCGCCACAACGGCGTTCGCGCAGCCGCAGTCGCATCGGGGCATCTCAGTCAACAGCGCAACGGGTGCGTTCACAGACGCGTTCACCGATGCTGACCAATCTGCTGCAGGCGGTGGCCTGAATCTCACCCGCTTCTATGCATCGGACAACGGCACTGCTGGTTCCCTCGGTCCAGGCTGGACATTCCCCTGGGACGCCCACCTGACCACTGATGTGGACGGCAACGTCACCCTTGTCTCGGAGGCCGGGGCGAAGTACCAGTACTCGAAGGACGGTTCCGCCTACAAACGTCCGGCCACAAGCCGCTCCACCCTCAAGCAGCGGGATGGCGGCGGTTACACACTGACGACCCCCAGTCAGCGGACATTCGCATTCGACACCGATGGGCAACTCACCTCGTCCAAGGACCGCGCAGGGCGGGGCCTTGAGTTCACCTACGAACAGGGACGCTTGGCGTCGATCAAGGACGCCGCCGGCCGCACTTCCAGGGTGTCCTACACCGGCGACCTGCTGACCCGCATTGCGATGCCGGATGGACGTCACGTCGACTACGGCTACGCCGAAGGGCGTCTCAAGACGGTCACGGGAACCGACCGGAAGACGGTCACCTACAGCTACGACGCTGAAGGGCGGCTTGCCTCCGTCCAGGATGCCAAGGGCCACTTCGCAGTCCGCAACACCTACGACGCGCAGGGCCGGGTCATCAGCCAGCTGGATGCGGCTGGCGAAGAGACGTCCTTCGCGTACAAGGGCACCGAGACCGACACCACCATGCCGGACGGCGGTATTTGGACGGACATCCACATCGGGAACATCCTCACTGCCCAGTACGACCCGTTCGGTAACAAGACCTACTTCGCCTACGACGGACAGGCGAACATCACCCGGATCACAAACCCGCTGGGCAACAAGACCAACTACAACTACGACTCGCGCGGGCGGCTGACCGCCGCTGAGACCGCTTCGGGCGCCGACTGGAAGTACACCTACGACGCTCTCGGCAACATCAGCAAGTTCACCGATGGTGAGCGGAACGCCACAACCTACGCGTACAACGCGAAGAACCTTCCCGAGACCACGACCGACGCTCTCGCCCAGGTAACGAAGTTCGCCTACACCTCTACGGGTCGGCTGCAGACGGTCACAGACGCGTTGGGCAAGCAAACGCGCTACGGCTACAACACGGCCGGTGACCTGACCTCGGTTACGTATCCGAACGGCGCGCGCGCCACACAGAGCTTCGACGGTTCAGGGCGCCTTACCTCCATCACCGACCCGAGGGGCAACGCGGACGGCGCGAACCCTCAGGACTACACCAGCACCTACACGTACGACGACGCCGACCGGTTGCTCACCTCGACCGATGCGAAGGGCCGCACCACCAAGCGGACCTACGATGACGCAGGCAATCTGGCCTCCCTCACCGACGCCGACAACGAAACCACCACGTACACCTACGATGCGGCGAACCGGCTGACCGACGTCAAGGACCCGGCCGGCAACATCGTCAAGCAGACATACGACAAGGTGGGACGCCTGGCATCCATCACGGACGCCACCGGCGGCAAGACCACCTACACGTATGACAAAGCCGGGCGCATGGTGTCGATGACGACACCGCGGGGCAACGCCTCGGGCGCCGATCCGGCGAACTTCACGTGGACATATGGCTACGACAAGGCCGGAAACCAGACCACGGTCACCGACCCGGCCGGGAACACCACGCTCACCACATACGACGTTGAGAACCGGCCCACCCGGGTCACAGACCCTCTGGGCAACATCAAGATCACCAAGTACGACGACGTCGGCAATGTCGTGGGAACCACAGACGCGCGGGGTAAGTCGACCACCCTCACCTACGACGACAACTACCAGCTCGTATCGGTGAAGGACCGAGCGTACAAAACCGTCACTTACACCTACGACGCGGTCGGCAATCTCACCTCCGAAACCACACCACTCGGATTCAAGACCACCTACGGCTACGACGCGCTAGGCCGCGTCACCGATGTGGTGGAGCCTCGCGGCAATATCACGGGAGCTGACCCCGCCCAGTACACCTGGCACACCGACTACGACGCGGCAGGCAACGCGACCAGTCAGACCGACCCGCTGGACAACAGGACGGTCCGCGCCTACGACAGCGTCAACAACCTGGTCGAGCTGACCGACCCGCGCGGCAAGAAGACCACCTACGGCTACGACGCGCTGGACCGGCTGACCGAGGTCACCGCTCCGGACGGCGGCATCACCAGCCTGGGCTACGACTCGGTCGGCAATCTGACCTCGCGCACCGACCCCAACAACCAGACCACCACCTTCGGTTACGACAGCGCCGGCCGCACCACCCGCATCACCGATCCGCTCGACCGAGCCAGCACCGTCACCTACGACCCGGACGGCAACCGCTCCACGGTCACCAACGCCCGCGGCCAAGTCGCGACCAGCACTTACACCGCGCAGGGGCGCCTCTCGAAGACCACCTACTCCGACGGCACACCGACTGTCGGTTACACCTACGATGCGGCTGGCTGGCCGAAGACCATCACCGACGCGACCGGCACCCGAACGGTGACCTACGACGCCGAGCACCGTCCGCTGACCATCACCTCGCCCGGGGCCGCCAACCCGTTCAAGTACACCTACAACAACGACGGCACGATCAGGCGCCGCACGTATCCCGACGGCCGGGCCACCTACTTCACCTACGACGCCGACAAGCGCATCATCGGCCGGACCACCAACAGCAAGAAGACCACGTATGCCTGGGACGAGTCCGGCAACCTCACCTCCACCCTCTTTCCGACCTCCACGGCACGCGCGGAGACGCGCACTTACGACCGGGCCGGACAACTGGCGTCCGTTTCGGAGGAATCAGGTGCCAGGCACTACACGCGAGATGCCAACGGCCGGGTAGTCGCCGACACCTTCACGGATGCCAGCACCACGGGTCCGGCCAAGCGCTACGGCTACGACGATGCAGGGCGGCTGACCCGGGCCTGCACCGACGCCGCCGCCAGTTCCTGTCTCGATGGCACGGCGGGCAACACCTACACCTATGACAAGGTCGGCAACCTCACCGCCGCCGTGGCAGACGGCAAGACGACGACCAACACCTACGATGCGGCAAACCAGCTGATCAAGGCGGTCACTGGTTCCAGCATCACCGACTTCGCCCACGACGCCGACGGCAACCGCACCAAGGACGCCAAGGGGACCTACGCCTACGACGCCCTCGGCCGCGTCAAGTCCGCCTCCATAGGCGCCGACTCCTTCACCTTCAGCTACGACGCCGATGGCAACCGAACGACTGCCAAGAAGAACAACACCCTGGTCCGCACTTCACGCTGGGACGTCAACCGTCCCCTGGCGCAGATCGCGACTGAAACTGACGGTGCCGGCGCGCTCATCGCTGACTACCGGTACAACCCGCTCGGCGTCCCCGACGCGATGGACCGCACTGGCGGCACGTTCTACTTCCAGCACGACCGGCAGGAATCCGTCACCAGCGTCTACGACGCGGCCGGAGCCGAGCAGTACACCTACACGTACGACGAGTGGGGTTCCACCATCGGCAAGGCCAGTACTGCAGACGGCCAGAGCAGCATCTTCGGCTACACCGGCCAGTACAAAGACCCCTACCTGACAGGACAGCTCGACCTTCGGGCCCGAGATTACGACCCGGAAACCCGTCGCTTCACCACGACCGACCCAATCCGCGCCGGCCCGGACAATCCCAACTCCTCTCCATACGCCTACGCGAATAACGACCCTGCGAACCTGTCCGACCCCTCGGGCCGCTGTCCCTTCTGCGTCGGCGTTGTCATCGGTGCCGTCATCGGCGGAGCCATCGAAGGCGGCATCTACTCCTGGCAGCACCGCAACGACGACAACTTCTCCTGGGGCGGACTCGCCAAAGCCTCCGGCAAGGGAGCCCTATACGGGGCGGCAGCAGGAGTCCTCATGCCGGGCAGCGGCAACCTCGCCGCCCGCGCCCTTGGCCTCAGTGGCGGACGTGCCCTGGCCACTAAGGTCACCGTCAACGCAACTGTCGGCGCTGGTTTCTCTTGGGGCCTCAACGAGATCAACTGCCGCCCTACCGACCCGCAGGACCTCCTGCTCGGAGCAGCTGGAGGGGGCCTCTCCTCGCTCGTTGGCCCCGCGTTCAACTGGCTGAAGAGTCTGCGGGGCGGGAAGCCCACTACGAACCCCTTCCCTGCGATCCAGGTCTCGCCTAAAGCCATCGTCAACCCCAAGACGGTCTACCGCGGCGATGCTCGCGACCCGTCACTTGTCTTCAAGTCAGGGTTCCAAGCCAAGGCTGGCGACGGAAATCTTGACCTTCGCCAGTACGGTTGGTACAACACACCGTCGGCTTGGGTAGGGACGAGCTATCGCCCATCGCTGGCAGCCATGTTCCCCCAGAAGGCAAAGGGGACAACCTGGGTTTACGAAATCCGATCACCTGGAACTGGCATCAACATGAATAAGGCATTGGGATTTGGATACGTATTCCGCGCAGAAAAGGAGGTCGTATTCCCAGGTGGCATCGACCCTACGACCATCGTGCGAGCAGTCCGCTGGTCCTGGGGAATGCCAACGAAGCAGGTAGTCGAGAATCCGGGGTACGTGCCACGATGAGATCCTCTACTCTTCTCGCGCTCTCTTCAGGCGGCGGCAGCATGGAGTGGGTAGTGAGATACTCAACTGAGCCTCCATGGCGCATCGAAGTCGTTCCTTCGGACGGAGCACCAAAGCTCAGCGCAGAGGGCACCGACCTCTTCGAGGCACTCAAGCAGGTACGCCGAGCCTTGGATCAGCAAGGAACCAAACTCTGCTGCAATGGGGCGCGGGTGAATGCTCACCCCTCCCCCATGTTCGCGGAGCAGGGGGCAGAGATCGTCTACCTGCTTCCTCGTGGTCGCCCTCCCAGCACGCGGGACCTCGTCCCCCTGCTGGCGCCGGCACCGGGTTCTGCGGTGGCTACTGTTGAACTGCAAGAACAGACGGTTCGCCATCGTGTCACTGCGAGCTCCCGAGTGCTTTGGCTGGCCAACCCGCAGTGGTGGTGGGCAGTTGCATCGGAGCGCCTCCGGGGGCCTCGATTCTGGGATTCTCAAGAGGGCCCGGATGGTTTCACGACTTGGGCTGACATGAGCTCCGCACGTAGCCGCCGCTTCTGAAGCGGCCGCCCAGGGGCTCCACGGCGGAGCTCCCGGGATGGTCTCAGTTCTGGTCTCATTCACCCCCGTCCGGCCCCGTTCGGACAGAACCCATCCGGGTACTCCACCGCAGCTCAGGACACTCACGGCCGACGCCGCCCCCCCCAGACGAAGACTTTGGAAAGCGTGTTGGGGGCAACCCCTCACGAGTTCGAATCTCGTATCCTCCGCAGTCGCCCACCAGGACAAACGAAGGGTCCCACCGCTCAGCGGTCGGACCCATCGTCGTTGCTTGGTCTCAGAAGCCGTTGTCGTACCGAATGTGATCGCTGAGTTTCTGCTGTTCAGGCATGGTTCCAGCTGGGCTGCGGAAGGGTCCGGACGTTCAGTTCGGGCTCGTCGATTCGGAGCGGACCATGACGTCGGTGATGGGGCCTTTGGAGGAGCGGGAGGCGGCTGCCCGGGTGCGGGTGGAGGGGCTTCAGGCGGAAGGGAACGGGTTCTTGCTGAACTCAGCGATGCGGAGGCGTTGTTGGAACTCCGCGTGATCGCCCGGACGGAGCTCTCCGAGGCCCCGGCCGCGCCGGCTGAGCAGGTGGCCGCACCGGTTCCCGGTCCGCGGGAGACGGCGGTGGAGAAACCTCCGGTCGCGGGGTCGGTTGTGCCGAGGTATGGCGAGGGGATGGCCGTGGCTGCGCTCGCGCCGGACTATCGGCGGATGGTGGAGTTGCGGGAATCCGGTCCGGCCGGTGGTGAAGCGATCTCGGCGAAGGAGATCGCGGCCGGACTGGATCTGCCGCTGGTGCCGGCGAAGGTCGAGGGCGTGCGCTCTCGGGCGAGGCGTCTGGCCGAGCGGGGATGGCTGACCGTGATGCCGTCGGGACGGTTCATGCCGCGGCAGTCCACCGGGAGCGTTCCCGCTGCGGCCGGGACGCCGGGCGGGCCAGACGGCGGCTGAGGAGCATGGCCTGCGAGAAGTAGATGAATGCCTCGCTGGAGGAGGGCAGCGTCTCGAAGTCCCGCACCAGGCGCCGTGAACGCATCAACCATCCCGGCGTTCTCTCTACGACCCACCTTTTCGGCAGCACCACGAACCCCGCCATGTCGTCGCTGCGTTTGACGATCTGCAGGGTGAGCTGGAGTTTCGTCTTCGCCCAGGTGACGACGCGGCCGGCATAGCCGCCGTCGGCCCACACCAGCGTGATCTTCGGGAACCGCCTTTGCAGCAGGGGCAGCATGCCGCGGGCGGCCTGCCGGTCGGTGATGTTCCCGGCCGTCACCAGCACCATCAGCAGCAGGCCGAGACTGTCCGTGATGACGTGCCGGCGCCTTCCGTTGATCTTCTTGCCTCCGTCGTAACCGCGTGAGGCGGCGGGCACCGAGGCGGCTGTCTTGACGGACTGCGAGTCGATGACCGCCACGGTCGGCTCCCGCTGCGGCCCTCGGCGATACGGGCCTTCCCGCGCAGCCGGTCGGACAGCTCCTTGACCAGGCCGCGCGCGCCATCTGCGGAAGAGCGCGTACACGCGGTCCCAGGCGGGAAAATCGGCAGGCATGGACCGCCACTTGATCCCGTTGTCCGTGACATAGAAGACCGCATCCAGCATCACGCGGTGGCAATAGCCCTCCGGCTGGCCGCCCCGGCCCTCCATCCAGGCCGGGACCGGCAGCGCGTCGCGCACCACCGCCCACTGCCCGTCCGTCATGTCCGACGGATACCGCCGCACCCGCTCCGGCCGGTCAGCCGCGTTCCCGAACCGGTGAGCGAGACAATCACACGACGACACGCGGAAGTTGGACGCGACCGGGTGCATCACGCAAGACTGAGACAACAGGGCCTCCCCGCACTCGAGCTGGCTCCGCAACCCTCGAGCTGCACCGGAGGCCCTGCCTTCATACGCGCACTCGGCCAAGATCACCCAACCAGGGATCCCGCTCGATCACAACCGTCCTGGTGATCGATAGGAATACGGCTTCTCACACTGTCGTCTGGAGAACAGCATGAGCGACGGTCGCGGCTGGCCATTACCCGCGACCGCTGACTCCCAGCCTCCGCCTCGGCGTTCCCCCGTCCGTGGGCGTCGGTGGAGCCGAGTACCTGCTGTGGATCAAAGCTCCCGGCGACTCCGACGGCATGTGCGGAACGGCACCGGATGTTCCCGCAGCCACGTTCTCGCCGTTCCTTGCGGAAAGCCTCATCGACGGCGATAGCCCGTCCCCTGGCGCTGCTCGTAGAAGCCTTGGCAGCTCGGCAACCCCCTCTCCAATGCGCGCTCTAGTCCCATTCGATGGCACCGTTCACGACGCGGCCCGGCGGGTCGTCCGGGGTGCGATCGTTGAGGGGCTTGACCTCGTAGTGGACACCCTCAGGCACGAGTCTGCTCAGCTGGCAGAGTTCGTCTTCGAAGAAGTGGTGGAGAGAAGGGTAGGTGTTGGTGTCGATCTCACCGTAGTCTCCCCACTGCCCGACGGAACCGGTGGTCGCATCGACGAAGTACCCGTACATCTCGCCGCATTCGTAGGGCTCAGCAGCGAAGGGGATCCACTCCCTCTCCCAGTAGGCGACGTCCTCGTTCGGCCCTGGCATCATGTGGTGGTGAAGCCGCGTGATCGTCGTCAGGGGTAGCAGCGCCCAGACGCCAGAGAGAAACTCGCCCTCCGCGCATGATCCCGTCAGCCCGTTCGAGTCATCGAGCTGCGTTACTGTCCCGTTGTTGACCTTCAGGTAGGCGCGAAGCTGATCAGGGATCCGGACGCCGAGCTGTTCCTCAGCGGCGGTGATCTCCTCTTCGCTTGCCGGGCCGTTGAGAGCACGGTGGTTGACCGGGGCGTTCTCGGCCAACCATGCGACCACCGTCCCCCAGGTCCGCACCGCATCGTTCGGCATGATCGTTTCTCCGTTCGGGTGACTCCGCGGGGTTCGGCTTGGGGCGGATCCCTGACTGTCCGGCAATCCAGCCTGATCAGTCGGGCGTCATCGATGCCCGGACGCGCCATGGCCTTCCGCAGAGTGAGCGGGGTTCGACCCTACGACCCGACGTTCTGCGTACATCCGGCGGGCTTGCTCGCTTCGGCGCGCACGCGGATGCTGCTCAGTCCTTGCAAACGATCAGTCCCTATTTCGGTTTGCAAGTTGGACGCTCAGCCAAGTCCGCTCGTTGCGGCCGACCAGTTTTCGCCATCCGAACTCAGCTGAGCAGGGCGACCAACGTGGTCCGCATTGCACCTGCGTCAGCGATTCCGGCAGGATGTCTGCTCCGTGTTGCGTAAGTGAGGGTGCAGCGCAGCCGATCGCGCCCCAGGGTGAGACTGCCGCCGACGCCATCGGCGGAGAGTTCGCGCAGACTTGGCGGCGCGTATGCAGGATCGATTCGCCGAAGTCGGTAGTCGTTCGGGGGTTGGGGTATGACGGGCTGGGATATACGGCCGCAGGGTGTGCAGGGCCAGCTCGGGAAGACCGTCACGAAGGCGGGTGATCTGGAGAAGGCGCTGACCGCGTTGTTGACGCATCTGCAGGAAGCCGCGCAGGCGGCCGGTACCGCGGTGCCCGGGTCGCAGGCCGTCACGCACCTCCCGGGCCCTCCGGGACCGGACAACTCGCCGTTGACACAGAAGGCGCTCGGCCCGGTGGCCGCAGGGATCGGTGAGTTCGTCGAGGGCAAGAAGAAGGATCTGACGTCGATGGCGGAGCGGGTAGAGGCGTCGATGACCGGCGCCGTGCTGGCCACCCGTGAGTACGTCGAGGGGGATCTGGAGACTGCGAAGCAGGCCCAGGACGCGGCCCGCACCGTCAACCTGGATGTGCTGCGTGACCTTCGGGGCGGGCAGTGAGTGACAACAGCGTCCCGGTCGACCCGTACGAGATACCGGTGTTCACCGGTGATCTGGAGGTGCTGGACGCGAAGGTGAAGGCGCTGCGTGAGGACGGCGAGAAGTTGTCCGGCGCGGCGGGCGATGTACACACCACGTTCGGTGGGCTGTCGGCGTTCTATCAGGCGCCGGAGGCGGAGAAGCTGTTCGCGTCCACCCAGCCGGTAGTCACCACGGCCGACGACCTGCAGCTCGACGTTTCCGAGGTGGCGTCCGCCCTGGGCACGTACGCGGAGACGGTCCGTCCGCTCACAAAGCGGCTGGAGGAGCTCAGGCAGGAGGCCATCGCCTTTCGCGCCATGACGACCGAGGATTCGGACTGGCGGGAGGACGGCGACAAGGTCGAGGACAACAACCAGCGGTACAGCGAGATCGGCAAGGTCTGGGGACAGTTCCAGGAGGCGGAGGTCGCCTGCTACAACGCGATCGTCGCCCTGACCGGCGGCACGGCTTTGAAGATGAACGGCGAGCCCGGCCAGAAGGGCCACTACGGCTACACCGGCGACGTCCTGTCCCAGGCCGCGGAGCTGCCCTGGGGTAAACCCGTCGAGGAATCCATCCCCTGGTACCAGTCCTACGAATACGTCGGTGATTTCTTCGAAGGCGTCCTCGTGGACGGGGTGTGGGGCACCATCAAGGGCCTGGGCACCCTGGTCGGCGTGGACGGCTGGGACGCCGCCGGGCAAGCCTGGACCGGCCTGGGCAAACTCCTGACCGGCCTGGTCGTCGGGGCCTTCGAGGTCGTACCCGGTGGTGCCTTGGCCGTGTCCGCCCTCCCGGACGGCAAGGTCACGGACTGGATCGACGACTCCCGTAAGGCCGTGGTGGAAACCGGCAAGGCGCTCATCGCCTACGACCAGTGGGACACCCAGCCCGGCCGCGCCGCGGGCGCCACCACCTTCAACGTCGTCACCACCGTCCTGACCGGCGGCGCCACCGGAGCCGCCGCTGGCGCGGGCAAAGCCGGCGCCGTCGCCAAGACCCTGTCCCTGGCCGGCAAGGCGGGCCGGGTCATCGACCCCATCACCTACCTCGGCAAGGGCGCCGGGCTGGGTGTCAGCAAGATCGGCGATGCGATCGCCGCACTGCGCAGCACCGGACAGATCGACATCCCGCCCCTGCCCGACAACGCCGTCACCCTCCCCGACGGCGCACGCCTCCTCGACGACGGAACTCTCTACCTCCCCGACGGCGCCCGCCTGCCGGACGGGGCGATCGAACTGGCCGACGGCCGCGTCACCGTCCCCGACGACGTACCGGTCGTCCCCGAGGACGCCATCCCCGTCACCATCACGGACAAGACGACCGGAACCACGACGGAAGCCTTCATGCTCACCCGGGGCCCGGAAGCAGGCACCATCGTCGACGGCCGCATGAACACCATCCAGGACGCCAAGGCCGCCCCACCCGACATCGTCGACCAGCCCGCCACCCGCACCGACGCCGAACAGCCCGTCCTGGTCGGCGCCGGAACACGCGCGGACACCGCCACCGCCATCAGCGGCCGCACCGACAACACCATGACCGGGCCCCGCATGGACCTCGACAGCAGCAATAGCGGCCGTGGTCCCGGCCCGGCGGGCGGCAGCGGAGCGGCGGACAACGCGACCGGGGGCGGATCTCGGGCTGTCGGCAGCGGCGACGGCCTCACCCGCAGTTCCTCCGGCGGGCACGAACCGCCCAGCGGAGGACATGGAACCGGCCCCGGCTCCGGCGGCCTGCCCGACGACCTGGGCCGCACAGGCGACGATGCTGCCCACGGCGGAGATACGGGCCCTGCAGGATCCAACAGCTCTTCGACCCCGCGTGCGCAGGACGAACGGCCGCCGTTCATGCGGGACGGCGACAACCCTTACGGTCCGCCCGGTTCACTCACGCCGGACCAGATCAAGGAGATCCAGGTCTACCGGGCGAACCACGAGCCTGGCTACTTCAAGCGGTTCTATTACGAGCACGGGCCAGGTGACTACCGCCGCCTCAGCACCAGAATGCCCGACGAGAGCGGCTACGCACCTGTCCAGCTGAAGCCGGATCCGAGCATTCCGGGACGGTACATCCCTGCCTCGGATGCCCCGCCGCCGCTGCCCGAGAAGATGGTTCCGGGCTCGCGCGTGGAAGCAAGCCGCCTTGATGTCCGTGACCAGCACACGCTGGACCAGCTCGACGAGTTCGCCGGGAAACGCCGGAGCGCGATCGACTACTCGCAGAGTTCTAGGCGTTTCAGGGGTCTGGCCGATGAGGAACTCGTCCTGCGCCACAGTGATGAGGCGGAGCTGGCACGCCTCGAAGCCGGATACGACTACAGCGATGCCATGCGGCACAGCACCAAGCAGGCAGAGACCTACGGCGAAGCAGTCGCCGAGTACCAGGTAGTCCCCGAGCACTATCCCAACGCCACGAAGCAGACCCTCCACGGCCCCCGGAACGGCAACGATCAGTTCGATCAGGTCTGGGAACGTGAAGACGGGGGATTCGTTGTCGTTGAAGCGAAATCCGATGTGGGAACCGCGCTCAACAAGCGCGACCTCCCCGGGGGCGGCAGCGCCATGCAGGGGACACGGGAATACTTCCTCGACATCATTCGTAAAATGTACGGGCGCGAGCGCCAGTTCCCCAGTGAAGGAGAGCTCGCCGACAAGCTGACCGCAGCCCTTGACGAGGGCAGGCTTGACTACATCCTCGTCAAAGGCAAGTCTGACGGAGGCCAGTACGCTGGCTACGTCACCGAGCAATTCGACATCGGGAAAGGCAGGAGCGACCAGTGACGACATCAGTCGGTCGGCACGGCAGCGCAGGGCCTGACGACGCGGCCTACGCGAACAGCCTGGGCCGGCGACTGGCAACCAGGGTCAACACCCTGGAACAGTCACCGGACATGCTGGACGCCGCGCTGGCACTCGCCCAAGTCCACGTCAACGCCCGGCTCGCCGTCGACCCCAACGCTTCCCACCTCCCCACCTGGGAGGCCGTGGTCTCTGCGATGCAGATCGGCTCCGCGCTCTTCGCCACCTCCGGTCCAGTCGGAAGCGAACCCGCCGAATGCCGCATCAGCGACGAGATGCGCACCCTGCCGCAGACCGGCCCGCTGTCAGCCCACACCGCCGGCAACTGGCTCACGGCTTTCTACTACGCGATCGTCTGCCGCGATCAGGCACGCATGACAATGCTCTGCAACGTGCCCCTCGATATTCTGCGCGCGAGCCCGGTCGAATATGACGAGTTCATCTTCCTTTGGATCGATGTCCTCCAGGCATATTGGCTCGAACGCCCCGGTCTGGTCGACAAGTTGATCGCAGCGATCGAAAAGTCGCACCCCGACCAGGCGCCGAACACCGACCGCGAGAGCCTGGACAGGATCCTCTACCAGCCGATCAACCTGTTCCACCGCTTCCTGCGCAAAGACCACGAAGGGTTCCAGCAGACACTCGTCGAAGCGCTGGAACTGCACAAGGAGTACTGGACCGCATCGCAGGAACGCGAGGACTCCGTGGAGGGATACCTCGCAGTCGGCCCGCTGGCCATCGCCTGCCTGGCCTTCGACGCCAACTTCCCGATCGATGTCGAATCGCCGTACATTCCGAGCGAACTGCTCAATCGGGCATGGCTCGGCGAGTTCCCCACCTGACCCGTCTACCGCCTGTTGAGGGCAGACCGGCATACGTTGCAGTACATGGCGGCGTTCCGTCCGTATCGCCGCATCAGCTGGCTGCAGCCGGCGCATGGCCCGAGCTCCCATGGTGGGCATCCCAGGGCGGCGGAGGCGGCGGTGCGTTCCACGGTAGTGATCCGCATCGGGGCGCGGGAGCGCTGGACCGGCATGCGGGGAAGTGTGAAGCCCCCGGTCGGCTGGTCGAGGTCACGGATGGGTCGGCCGTCGCTGACGAACCGGCCCTCCTCTCCGGCTCGGCATGTGCGGTCGATCTCCTGCTCGGCGAAGGTGATCACGTCGTCCTCGTCCTCGGCTGGGGCCGTCGGGAGAGGAGTCTTCTCGGCGATGAGCTCCTGCCACCGCGCGCGGTCGTCGGCAGATACCCACATGTGCCTGCCGGCGCGGCCGTTCCCTCGGTTGGGCACGTAGACCGGGACGCTGTCGCCCGTAGCGCTCCGCAGGACCAGATCCTCGATATGGACGGGCTTCCGCTGCGGGAGGCACAGGGCGGGCACGAACCAGTCCGCGTGAACCGTGCCGCAGTGGCCGGCGCCCTCGCTGATGAGGCAGTGGCGCTCGCTGCTCGGTACGCACTTCCAGACTTCGAGGTGCCGGTACCCGCCGCGGATCACCATCTCCTTGCCGTCGGCGATGTCCTTCCACGGCATGTCGTCGACCCGCGCCCACGGCGCCCGGTCGATCAGGGAAGCAGTCCGGTCCTTCGCCACCCAGAGCGGCATGATGCCGTGCTCCCTGGCATTGACCGAGCGCCGGTGCACACTGCTGGGGCTGAGGTGGTGGTACTGGATCTCCCAGCCGATCCGTACGCCGCGGGGACCAACAACGACGGCGTCCGGGACGCTGCGCCGGTTGCCGACGGGAACCTCGGCCTCGGCTTCCAGGCCGTACCGCCCGGCGGTCTCGACGATCCGCTCCTTGGTGGCCTTGTGCTGGGCGCTCTCGGCCGGCGTCGCCTTGTGGGTAACCGGCAGGTGTGAGGCGACAAGTGGTCGGCGGCCTCCCGCGCGCCCTCGGCGGATGAACATCCAGGGCGACTTACCGCCCGACTCCGACAGGCACTCGCGCTTTTCGTGGTGTGCCAGGCATTCGAGCAGCTGCGGGTCGCGCTCGGAGACGCTGGCGGTGATCTCCTGGAGCAGATCGGGACGGTCCGGGTGACCGAGGTCGGGCAGGGACAGATTGATCTCTATGCCATATCCGGTGTGCCACACCCCATTAGCCATTCCTCCACCATAAGAACGACCACTGACACCCAACAGGGCGCGCGAGGGCCTGAACTCCGAAAGCCGGCCCCGCAGTTCCTCGGGACCGGCCAACAGAAAGGGGCTGGATCACCAGCCACCTCAAGCGGTCAGCGCCGCCACATGTCCCAGAGCCACCCCATCGTCGTGACCGTCACGAGCCCCAGCACCTGCTGAGCCTCGCTGCCGATACCGGTGGTGTAGCCCGCTGCAAATCCGACGGCGACGGCCGCGACGAGCATCTCGAACCTGGGCGGCCGCTCGCTTCCGACCACGGGGACACGCATACTGGACATGGTTCTTCTCCTCGTTCAGATGGGTTGGACCATCCGCCGGATCCCGGAGATCTGTGGAAGGTGACACGGGATCCGGCGGAAGCTTTTGGCTAGCTGTCGTCGCCGCGCACCTCAGCCACCGGCAGCTCCTCCTCGTACAGCTCGGAGCTGACCAATTCGCCGAGCTTGGAGGCCATTTCACGGCGTTGCTGCTCGGACAGGCTGCGGAACGCGCGCCATGCAAGTTCCGCAGGAGAGCTGGGCCGGCGCCCCATGGCAATCCAGGCCAGAACGAGCGACTTATCCGGCTGGGAAAGACTCTTCAGGCGCTCCCAGACCGCCTCCGGATCCGGCGCCCGCCGCACTCCCTCCAGAACACGCATCACGCGCACCTCGTCGAGCGGCGCCGGACGGAGAGGCACCAGAGCTTGAGACTCTCGCATCGCGCGGGAGCGGACGCCTGGCTGCCAAACGGGATCACCGGCCTGGACGAACCGGGCTTCGTGGGAGCTCAGTGTCGGGTCATCACGGTTGGTCGCGATGACCCAGCCGTAATCCCGTAGCTCCCGCACACGGCGGTCGATCTGCGCGACGTCGGGGAAGGCTTCGCGCAACTGCGCCTTGGAGTACACGTTCCCCTCGCCAACCTCTGAGGCGAGCCAGAGAGCCGTCCGCACCTTGGACGACATCTTCTTGTCAGTCCAGTCCGGCAACTGCGATCCCGACACGTGCTACACCCCCTTCGGCTGCTGCATACCAAGTAGAACACATTCGGCGCAGTTCGGCGCAGCTTTCCGGCGCACTTCGGCGCAAGATCACGCACTGCCTGTCGGCCACCGGCCGCTTCTCCGCCGCGATCAAGTTCATCAGCGACGCGCAACCAGCTACAGCCCGACCCGGGCACCGCGGTCGCCCGCCCCAGCCCGTGGCGGAACTGGCCCACAGGCTCGGCGCCATCTGTGGCTAAAGTCCGTCCGTGAGCGAGAACGAGCACGAGGTCAAGATGGCCCGCCCGCGCATGGCAGCCGGCGCCCTCTTTTTCGACGACGCCGACCGGGTCCTCCTCGTCGAGCCGTCATACAAGGACTACTGCGACATCCCCGGCGGATACGTAGAGATGGGCGAGTCGCCCCGGCAAGCCTGCGAACGCGAGGTCCACGAGGAGCTCGGCATCAAGCCGCCCATCGGCCGCCTCCTCGTCGTGGACTGGGCCCCCAACCCGGGCGAGGGAGACAAGGTCCTCTACCTCTTCGACGGCGGCCACCTCAGCACGGCCCACCGCCGGCAGATCATGCTCCAAGCCGAAGAGCTCCGCGGATATGCCTTCCACGCCGCCGCCGAGCTCCCCGACCTGACCATCCCGCGTCTCGTACGACGCATCACCGCCGCCATCCATGCACGTGCCCACGGTGCGACCGCCTACCTCGAACACGGGACGGCGCTCAGAGCCGAGTAGAGCACCACCAGCGCATCCACTCCGCACACGGCGGTACGTGAGGGCGGGCAGACGAGGCTTCGACGTCAGTCGTGGCCGAGGTAGCGCAGCCCGTCCTCCAGGGTCGGGTGGGATCGGTCGACCGGCCCGGAGTTGCGGTTGTACCAGGCCGCATCCAGGCCCAGCTCCCTTGTCTCGTGACCGGCCCGGCAGCGCAGCCACACCGAGTCGTCACGCGCACAGAGGATGATCCAGTCCCGGTACGCGCCGCACTGCGGACACATGCGGACTTCGCCGTTGACCACGAGCGGCTGGACCCAGGGCATCATGAACCCGGCGACATCCTGCCGGGACGATGCTCGCAGATCGGAGGGCAGGAAGTCGGACGCAACCTCCTCTGCATCCGCTCCAGCCGCGGGCGTGGCCACCTCGCCCTGCGTGATATCCAGCGGCGAGGGTTGCTGCGCAAGCATCTGCATACGCGCGAGCCCCTCCTGCTGGAGCCTACGGAACTCGCGCTCGGCACGAGCACGGCGTCGGAAGAACATGCACAACTCCATCTCTCTCGTCTCACAGGTACAGAGAACGAGCACGCGGGGAATGACGGCGGATGGCGGCGAGGACCCACGGATAGCGGATCCGTGCGGGCGCGGGGGAGCGTCAGCTGCGGTGGACGACGCTGAGCCGTCCCTCGGAGCACTCGGGCAACACACGGCGGGGCACCGGGACCGGCGAGGCCAGCGAGGACGCGAAGGCAGCGACCAGGTCGTGGGGGACACTGGCGCTGAAGGTCGCGCACCACAAGTTCGGGGCGCCGGTATCGGGCTCCGCCCACGCCTGCCAGCCCACCAGGTCTGGGCGCGGGTCGGCATCCTGGACGAGCGGCGGCGACGGCTCCAGGGACACCGTGCAGGAGAAGCCCGAGTCGGTGGCGGTCGTGCCAGGCCGGTCCGCGTCGCGGAACCAGCGCTGGGCAGAGAGCGCGGTCAGGACCGTGTCGGGTCCCTCGAAGCCGACGTCGGGTTCCTGCCGGGCGTCGAGTGCGACGAGGAGATCGGCGAGCGCCTCGTGCGGGACGCCGGCGGTGAAGTAGGCGTTCCATCCGGTCATGGCGGAGGCCGCATGGGAGCGAGCGCTGAGCTGCCAGGCGACGGGCAACCCGCCCAGCTCGAACGGGTTGGCCGCGAGGATCCACTCGGCGCCGCGCAGCCCGTCCGGGCTCACATACTGCAGGGTGCTACGGGACGTCGGCCACATGCTCCAGCCGAGGCCGGTCAGGACGTCTCCCATCCGCTCGGCGAGATCGCCGTCGTCACCAGCCAGGTGGCGTGGGGTGACCCAGTACACCGGGTCGTGCGGGTCGGGGAAGGAGGGTTCGATGGGGTGGTGGGGGTGCAGGGGCGCCTCCGTGAGTTCGGGGTGGTTTTCCGGCAGGGCGTTGTAAGTTGACATACGTTGCGACCGCGCGCCAGAGCTTTCCGGGTCGTTCATGTCTGCCCCCGGCGAACTCGTGTCTGCCATGGCAGGGAACCCGGCGCAGTGCGGATACTGACCGACATGACTTCGTCTCCGCAGGAAGAGATCAAGAGCGCCGCACAAGCCATCTCGGACATGCATGTCGCAGCGGTCCCCGACGAGCATGCCCGTGCCGCCGGCCGGGCTGCGGCCAACCTCTGCTCGGGCGCCGGACACCGACTCTCCTACGCGCCGACAGAACTGCAGCAGCTGATCACCCATGCCATCGAGATCGGTTACGCGACGGCCTTGCAAGATGTACGCGACGGTGACTTCGGCGGAGACGTACGAGAGTGGCGGTCCAGCCTGTTCGAGGAGTAAGCCGCAGTGTGGAGGCCCGAACGAGCCCCTCCATATATTGGTCTCAGCTTTGGTCTCATTCACCCCTGTCCGGAGCCGTCAGATCACCGGCCAGCATTCACTCAGCCGCAGGTCAGGACACCCACGACCGGCACCGGACAGCCGGACGAACATTTGGCAAGCGTGTTGGGGGCAACTTCACAACCCCCTCCCGGAGCTCCGCGTCGAACTACCGCCTCTTCTCTCCACGACCCTCAACTTCTCCTGCAGCCTGCTCTCTACCCTGCGCCGGGTAGGTCAACTGCCATGTCTACGCCAACCTTTGAAGAGATAGAGAGCGCAGCCCAAGCTGTCTCGAGCCTGCACATGGCGGCGGTCCATCACGAGTTCATGCGGGCACTTATGAACGCGTGAGCAAGCAGCAAGGTCGGGACTGAAGGCCGACTCCTGCCCAGCAGTGGCCGCTACGGTCGACAGCACACACGCAGCCTCGATACTCGAGGCGCCACGCCGGCCCCTTCAGTGACCGGCTCGGTGACCACGCGCCATGAGACGCACAGTGAGCCGTGAACCGCCTCATGCATGAACGGCGATAAAGCGCACAGGTTCGGCCAATACTGTTGCAGCGGCAGTCAGATCCGCCAGTCGGGCCGACAGCGTCGCCTCCGCGAGGCGTGGTGGCAGCGCGTCCCCGAACTTGAGTCCTCGCACCGCCCGTTCGTCGACATCGGGAAGGATGAGGCGGTCCGGAGCCTCGCTCAGGGTTTCCTTCCACGCCGGTGGAGTGAGGTCTTCCCGCAGGCGGATCCAGTGGTCGTTGATGCGCTGGCCCGGTACCGCGATTCCTTCCAGGCTGGCGGCCAGTGTCGCGTTCGCACGGTGGCCTGCCCAGGTCCACCAGCGAAGTTGCCCCGATTCATCGCGAATGATCAACGTGCCGCCCGGGTGGACCTTCTCCAAGAAGGTCTCACGTGCCTCCTTGAGTGTCGTGGTGGCGCGTTGGGTCAGGGCGACGGGGGGATCCGTGCCGAGCAGTGCCGCGCGCACGGCGCGGGTGACGTCGAAGGAGGTGCCCTGGCCGAAGCCGGTGCCGCTCCACTTGGCCTTTCCACCGCTGTCGACCGGCTCGACGTAGCAGCGCTTGCGCCGCCAGTCGATGTAGGTGACCTGCCAGCTGCGGCCCGCGAGGAGGAGCCGACGGGGGCCGTCGATGCGCTCGGTGAGCAGGGCGGGGTCGGTGCGGCCGATCTCGGTGCGTCCTTGCAGGACGGTGAACTGCGGGGGTGCGGTGAAGACGGCGGTGAGATTCATGAAGTGGCGTTGCCCGAAGCGCCGTTCGGCTTCGGGGCCGATGAACAGCATGCCGCCGTCCTGGTCGAGGTACCCCTCCTCGACCAGATGGCGGACGATCGGCTCGGCCGAACCTCCGAAGGGGCCCAGGCCGTTCCACCACTCCTGCCAGAGCCGGTCTCCTACGCGGTGTTCCTGCAGGCACAGGGCGAGCAGCTGCTGGGCGACGATGTGCCGGGGCTCGGGCGGCGCGGTCACCGGTTCCACCCAGCCGCGTGACCACTGGAGCAGCAATCCCGCGGCGGCCAGGAGTCCGGCCTGATCCAGGGCGAGGAAGAGGCAGTTGCGGGTCGTTCCGGGGCGACGGCCGGTGCGGCCCAGACGCTGGAGGAAGGAGGCGACCGAGGAGGGGGCGTCGATCTGGATGACCCGGTCGAGATCACCGACGTCGATGCCCAGTTCCAGGGTGCTCGTGGCGATGATGACGCAGTCCCGCGCCTCGGCGAACGCGGTCTCCGCGCGTCGGCGTTCGTCGAGGGAGAGCGAGGCGTGTGAGAGGAACGTGGTCACGCCCTTGGCCCGCAGTTTGGTGCCCAGCTCTTCGACCAGGCGCCGCGACTCGCAGAAGACGAGCCGCTTCTCACCGCGGTGGAGTCTGCTGATGACGGTGGCGGCGTTGTCGAGCGAGCCGACGTAGTCGAGTTGGATGTCACCCGGTGGTACGGAAGCCGGCGTCTGCTGCGCCTCGGCCAGGTGGGGTGCGACGACGCGGCCGGGGCGCCGGCCCGCTCCCGATCCCTGGAGCCAGGTGAGGAGGGCTTCGGGGTTGCCGACGGTCGCGGAAAGGCCGACGCGCTGTACGGTGCGGCCCACGACTTTCTGGAGGCGTTCCAGTACGGCGAGCAGGTGCCATCCGCGGTCGTCGCCGGCGAAGGCGTGGACCTCGTCGACGACCACGGCCCGCAGCCCGGAGAAGAAGGACGTGTGGTCGACGTTGACGCTGACCAGCATGGCTTCCAGCGACTCGGGGGTGGTGAGCAGCACGTCGGGCCTGGAGGCGAGGGTGCGCCGACGCGCGCCGGCCGGCGTGTCCCCGTGCCACAGGGCCGCGGTCCGGCCGAGCCAGGAGGTGTAGGTCTCCACGCGCGGAAGCAGGTTGTTCAGCAGCGCCTTGAGGGGGCATACATACAGCACCGAGGTGCCGGTCCAGTTCTGGGCGTGCATCCGGGAGAGCAGGGGGAAGCAGGCGGCTTCGGTCTTCCCTCCGGCTGTCGGGGCCAGGAGCAGGGCGTCGTCTCCGGCGGTGAGCGGTGCGACGGCGGCCTCCTGGAGCGGGCGCAGGCCCTTCCAGCCCAGGGTGTTCACGATGTGGTGGACCAGTGCCGGTTCCAGGTCGTCGGCGGAGCTCACGGCAGTTCCAGCTTGATGTCGTCCGGCCGGTCGGCGGCGGCGTTGCGTTCGGTGTCGGTGAGTTCGTCGGCGGAGACGGTGAGCCGGTAGTGCCGGCGCGGGTCGAAATCCTCGAACTCGTCGACGCGGTCGAGGATGTCGGCGACGAGTTTGCGCAGGAAGACGCGGGGGGCGATGCCGACGTCGCCGCCCAGTCCTCCGGTGACGGCGGTGGCGAGTTCGTCGATGTAGGGGTCGTCGACCCGTGTGGTGACCCGGTCGGGATGGCGTGCCGCCCCCCGGTAGAGGTCTCGCACCGTGCGGCCGAGTTCACCGAGTCGTGGCAGGTCGAAGCCGGTCAGGCGGAGCTGGACGGCGCGGGGCGAGTCGAAGCGGGCGTCGGTCGTGAAGTCGGTGGCGAGGCGCTGAGCCAGGGGCGGGAGCCGTTGGACGCCCTGCTGTCCGTCGTAGAAGGCGGGGGTCCCGGTGATGACGAGGAAGAGTCCGGGGAACCGTCCGGCATCGATCTCGTCGAGGAGCTGGCGCAGCGCGTTGAGGCCCTTCTCCCGGACGTCGCCGCGGACGCGCTGCAGGGTCTCCGCCTCGTCGAGTACGAGGAGCAGCCCCGGGTGGCCGCAGTCGCGCAGCACGGTCAACAGGCCCTGGAGGAAGCCGAGCGCGGCGAAGTGGTCCAGGTCTCCGCGTACTCCGGCGGCCCGGCGGGCGGAGGCGGCCACGGACTTCTGGCCGCCGAGCCAGGCGATCAGTGCTTCGGCCGTCGCACCGTCCCCGGCGGCAGTGGCCCGGCGGTAGCCGCGCAGGGCGGCGGCGAAGGCGGGGGTGGTGCGGGCGACGTCGGCGAGCCGGCGTTCCATCAGCTCTTCCACGGCCGTGGCGAGGGCTTCCTCGTCGTCCTCGTCGATCTCGGAGCCGTCGAGGACCTCTTCCTCCAGGGTGTAGAACCACGAGTCGACGACCGCGCGCAGCGCGCTGGCCTGGTGGGTGGCGGTGGTCAGGCGCTCGGTGAGCCTGCGGTAGACGGTCTCCAGCCGGTGCAGCGGTGTCTCGGTCTCGGAGATCTGCACTTCCGCGGTGGCGAGTCCGGCGCGTTTGGCCCGCTCGGCCAGCCAGCGGGCGAAGAAGGTCTTGCCGGAGCCGTAGTCGCCGCGGACGGCGTGGAAGGCTGCGCCGCCGCGCCTCGCGGTGGCCAGGTCGTCGTCGAGTGCGGCTTCGAACCGCTCAAGGCCGACCGCGAACAGGTCGAGGCCGGACTGCGGGACGGTGCCGCGGCGCAGGGCGTCGATGACCTCACGGCGCCGGACCGGACTCACGGCGGCGGGGTCGCTCACGTCTTCTCCTCCTCCGGACCGGCCACCTCGTCCGTCTCCTCCTCCACCACACCGTCGGCGGGGTCGACGGCATGGTTCGTGTCGCCGTCCTGCGGTTCGGGCAGGAACTGCTCGCGCAGGAGCGGCACGTCGAGTTTGACCGCGTGTCCACCGTCGATGAATCCGAGGACGGGGTACCCCTCGACGTTCAGCAGCCGCTGCACGGTAGCGACGAATCCGTCGATGTTGCGGCGGACTCGCCCGGTCGCGGAGATCGCCGCGGCGAGCGCGGCAGGGGACATCGTGCCGCCCGCTGTGACGAGTGCGTCGATGACCGCGGCCACCACCTTCGCCTCGGGGGCTTTGCGGACGTATTCCTTCTGGGCCGCGTACACCTCGCTGCGAACGACCGCGCTGCCCAGTGCCTCCGCCTCCGAGGGGGCGGCGTCCGTCCGGGCGGGCGGCCGCTCCTCGGCCGCCGGCGCGCTCTCGGAGGGGGCTGTGGGCCGCGTGGGCGTGGGCTGCTCCGGCGCCGCCGGCCGGTCGGCGGTTTCGGCGTCGGAAGCCACGGCACTGTCGGCGCCGGTGACCGGTGTCCGCCACCAGCCGGGCGTGGACAGCTCACGCGGCAGCGGCGCCCAGTCCTTCGGGGCTTCCTCTCCTGCGGGCAACAGGACGAGCACCGGGACGGTGACTTCGGCCAGGGCGGCTCCCCCGTGGTACCCGGCGCGCCGCCCGGTGTAGCGGATGTCCTCGCGCCACGGCAGGATCACCGCGCCCCCGCCCTCGCGCACCCGCGGGCCGTGCACGGCGATCTCCCCCTCGCCCGCCGGTCCACCGGTGCGCCAGCGGGCGGACTCCGCGCCGTCGACGGTGGTCGCCGGGGTGTCGGGGCGGGTGCCGCGCTCCAGGACGTGTCCGTGGTCGGCGACGAGGACGACGGGGCGGCCGTAGCTGCGGGCGGCGGCGAGGAGTTCCCGCAGGTGCGTGATCTCGGCCGACGACCAGGTGGTTCCGCGACCGTGGCGGCCGTTGTCGAGTGCCTCGTCGATGGTGTTGAGGACCACGCCCACCACGGCGTCCGAGGCGAGGGCCGTCATGAGCGCGTGGGACAGGGCGTGGCCCGCCTCGCCGCCGATGTCGGCCTTGTGGAAGAGAGCCGCGGTCTTGCGCCTGCGTTTCCAGAAGGCGGTGAAGCCGCTCGTCTCGGTCGACTGGCCGCCGTCCGCCGCTTCGCCCGTCAGCAGTGAGGCGCGGCTGGCGCGGGTGATCGAGGGCAGCATCGAAACGGCGGCGAGCCGTGCCGGGGGCGCTCCGGTCTTCGGGCGGGGCACGATCTCGCGCCAGCCGTCGCGTTCCGCCTCCTCGCCGAGCTGTGCGGCGACCGCGCCGCTCATGCCGTCGAGGACGAGGAGGAGTGGAGCGGCCCGGCCGGTCAGTGGGCGTACGACGGTGTCCAGGACGTTCTCGACGACGAGGCAGCCGACGGTGTGCTGGGCGGTGGCGTGTGCGGCCCAGGCGGCGAGCTTCCGGGCGAACTCCCGGTCGAGGTGCTGCCTGCGGTCCCGTGCCTGCTCGTAGAGGGCGCGCAGGTCCCGACCGGTCTCCAGGTCGCCGTCGGGGTCGCCCGCCCACAGCACGGTGAGTGACCGGTCCACCCAGGCCCAGTCGGAGACATGGGCCTGTACGGCGGCGGCCACGCCGGTGACGGCGGGCTCGGGGCTGCTGAGCCAGCGCGCCACCCGTACGGCCGCCTCGGCGGCCTGGACCTGTTCCGGGCGGAGGCCGGCCAGGGCGTGCCCGAGCAGGTCGGCCAGTGCCGTCTCACCGGCGCCCGGTGAGACGCGTGCTTCGGCGACGGTCCTGCGCAGGTGCGCGGTGAAGCTGGAGGGGAGGAAGCGGCTCGCGGTGAGTCCCGGGACGAGTCCTGCCTTGTCGGCGAGTTCGTCGGCCCGGTCCAGTACGGCGACGACGCGTCCGCGGGCGTCCTGGCTGGTGCGGGCGTCGGCGATCCAGCGGGTGAGGGTTCCTTCCACGGCGTCGGTGAACACGGCGAGTTCCGACCGCCGGGGCATGACCTGCCCGAACAGTCCGCCGAGGGCGAGCACCGTGTCGGCCTTGGCGGCCGGGTTCCGCAGGATCGCGCCGAGCAGGCCGAGCGCCATGGCGTCGTGGCCGAGGCCGGCCTCGGCGAGGGACAGCAGGACGGGGACGGCCGGTCCCGCGACCTCCGCGAGCCACTTCTTGAGTTCGGCGCGCTCGGCGGCGCCCAGTTCGGCGAACCGCTGGGGACCGGCGGGCGTGCGCGACCAGGCGAGCAGGGTGTCGGCGTCGAGGGTGAGCTGCCCGTCCTGGCCCGGGCCGTGCGCCGTGCGCAGGCCGAACCGCTGGGCGGCGAGGGAGCGCAGTGCCGCGTCCCGGGTCAGTACTCCGCCGATCCGCGGCCAGCCGTCTTCGGCGGGCTCCGCTTCGACCAGGGCCTCCAGCAGCCACCGCTCGCGGTACATCCGCGGGTCCAGGGCGGTGGCGCCGAAACGCTGGAGGACGACCTCGGCGTTCTCGACGGTGAGGGTCTTGCGCCGCACGGCCCTGCCGCGCACGTCCCAGCCGAGCTGCTCGTCGTCGACCCCTGTCGTCACCACGAGCACGTCGGGGGAGGCGGCTGCGCTCCGGTGTTCGTGCAGGGCTGCGACAACGCCGAGGACGGAGGCTTCATCCCGCACGTGGATGCGCCACGCCTCGCCGTCCAGGGTGACAGTGAACCGGGGCGGGGCGCCCGGCGCGTACTGGCCGTGGACGAGCATGAGGCTGCGCGCGCGCAGGTCCTCGGCGTTCGCGGCGAGCAGGGCCTCGACGGTACGGCGGCCCACGCGGGGCAGGACCGGGGCCATCAGCCGGCGTTCCCGTCGTCCGGCTCCGTCGCGGTGCCGCCGGGGCCATCGGTGCCACCGGAACCGGTCTCGGTGACCGGCTGCCAGGAGACCTGGATGCAGGTGCCGGGGTGGGCGGCGACGTAGGCGCGGATCTCCGTGCCGATCTCGCCGACCGTGGCGGCCAGCGACTTCTCCAGCCGGGTGGGCTCGATGAGGTGCACGGCACGCGGGCGGCCGGCGGGTGCCGGGACGGTGTCCTCGCCGCCGCTCCGGCCGCGGGAGTCGTCGTCCGGCGTGGCGGGCCGGTCCGGTGCGGGCGTCGAGGGGACGGGGGGCTTGCCGTGGTCGGTGAGGCTGACGTCCTCGGCGGTCGGTTCCGGCGTCACGGGCGTGACCGGCCCGACGGGCGGAGTGGCCGGCGGGGCGGGCTGCGCCGCCTGGGTGAGGCGGGTGGCCTCGCGCAGCAGCGCCATCACGGTGTCCGGGAGCCGGTCCAGGACGGGCACCAGCGAGACGCCCTGCTCGTGGTCGCGGGCGGTGCGGTGCACCTCGTCCAGGAACCGGGCCGCCCGCTCGCCCACGGTGTCCTCGCGTCCGACGAGGTCGCGGCGGACGGTGTCCAGCAGCGACCAGTCGGTGCCGCGCAGCGCGGCGGCCACTTCCGGCGCGTGCCGCAGGGCGCCGGCGATCTCCTCGTCGGTCACGTCGTACGCGGCGGCGGCCAGTTCCCGTACGAGCGCGGCTGGTTCGGTGGTGCGCAGCAGCCGGGCGACGAGGTCGGCGGCGGCCTTGGTGGACTTCAGGCGGGGCGCGTCGGCGCCGCCGGGTCCGGTCAGTCCGAGGGGGGCGGCGCGCTCCGTCAGCAGGGTGCGCACCTCGCCGAGGACGACACGGTGGTCCTCGGCGACCGCGCGGACGCCTTCGGCGAGCCGGGCGATGTTGCGGGCGAACAGGACACGCGACACGGTCTTGCCGAAGATCGTCCCGGCGCGGCCGAGCGCGGTGTGGAACTCGTCCTCGGTGGGCAGTTCCACGGCTCTCAGGCCGTATCCGGGGCCGATCCGCTCCAGCTCGGGTGCCTTGGGCAGCGGCGAAGTCTGGTAGACCCAGGTGCGGTCGTCGAGCAGGGCGTACGTGGCGATGATCAGGTTGACGACGTGGCGGTCGAGGCCGGTGTAGCCGAGGTCCTCGATCCAGTCGCGGATCTCGTCGACGGACAGTTCCGGACCGGCGTCGGGGCTCTCGGCGGCCTTCTTGTTGATGCGCAGCCGCCAGTCGGTGGTGACGTTCAGCGGGCCGTCGTGGACCTCGCCGAGCTGGAGGGCGTGCACGATCCGGCGGACGACGGGCAGCTGATGGCTGTCGACCACGACGCGCCGGGAGCCGTCCTCCATCGCCTTCGTGACCCATTCGAGTGTGGTCTTCAGCTCGCGGGTGGTGACGGCCTTGCGGGTGAGCCGCGGGTCGAAGTCGGGGTGTTTGGGGTGGCGGGCGCTCAGCAGCCCGTCGGCGAGCAGGAGGAGGTTCTCCTCGAAGCCGACCGCGGGTTCGGGCCGGGTGCGGGTGTAGCCCGGCTGGAGCGACATCAGGTGG
The DNA here is from genome assembly GCF_054788135.1 of Streptomyces sp. O3. Classification (NCBI taxonomy): domain Bacteria; kingdom Bacillati; phylum Actinomycetota; class Actinomycetes; order Kitasatosporales; family Streptomycetaceae; genus Streptomyces; species Streptomyces sp. O3. The sequence goes on along the minus strand of NZ_JBTVYK010000005.1, from coordinate 115,239 downwards.
TGGCCCTCGGGCACCTCGGCGCCGGCGGTACCGGGCTCGGCTCGGTTGATGCCGTACAGCTGCAGCAGCGCGTCGGTGAGCTGGCTGGTCAGGCTGTCGCGGGACGCCTTGAGCTGGTTGCGGATCTGGACGCGTTCCTCGGCGGGACGGGTGGCCGTGTGGTCGTCGAGCCGGTCACGCTCAAGCAGGTAGTTGATCTTCAGGAGGCGTCCGAGGTTGCGTGCCTTCTGCTCGGAGAGGAAGTGGGGCAGCCAGACGAGTGTCGGCCCCGTCTTCCCGGCGCGCTTCATCCGCTCCACCCGCTGCACGTCGTCCATGGGCGCGTGGCCGTGGTCGTCGAAGGGGTAGTCGAAGACGAAGCGGAGGTTTCCCTCGGTCTGCGGCGCGAACTCGGCGTCGGGCAGGTGGGGGTCGCGGACGTTGCCGAAGACGAACTCGACGGTGCGCTTGGTGCCGCGCCAGACGACGGTCCGCTCGCAGACGAACGCCTGGGTGTCGGGGATGCCCAGCGCCGCCCACAGCTGGTCCTTGATCCACTGGCGGCGGTAGCCGTCCTGGTCGGCGACGCCCTGCACCTCTTCGAGGAGCGGCTCCACGTCCAGGTCGGACAGGTGCAGGTGGAAGACGGGGTCGGCAGGATCACCTTCGCTGCGCAGCTCGCCGTCGAACCCCTCGGCCTGGAGCTCCTGCAGGCGCTTGACGGCGACGGCCCCGGCGTCTCCCACCCGGGTCCTGATGGTGCCGTGGTTCAGCGCGGCGAGCCGGCCGCCGGTGAGCCGGGTCAGGGCGGGCACATTGGGTGCGAGGGAGGCCAGCAGCAGCGTCTTGACGAGCCTCTCGTCGGTCCGGAACCGCTTGTCGTCCGCGGAGCCGTACTTGGTCAGCAGGTGTTCGCGGACGCGGGCGTGGAAGCGGTGTGCGATCTCCGATTCCTTGCGGAGTTTCGCGGTGAACGCCTCACCGGTCCGCTCGGCGATCACGTCCCACAGGTCGCCGATCGGGACGAGCTGGCCGAGCCGCAGGTCGTCGCGGTGCCGCCGCAGCAGCTCCTGCACCAGTTTGAGACCGGTCCGCTCGCGCTGGAGCGCACCGGACAGGTCGACCAGCACGTTGAGCAGGGCCGGGGAGAGCGGGTACAGGGTGCGGAAGTCGTCCCAGCTCGCCTCCGTGCGCCCCTGTGCGTCGAGCAGCACCTGCCGCACTTCGTCCCGCGAGGATTCCACTAGCTTGAACGCGTCGTCGCGCGCCTGTTCCATGCCCTGCCGGGGCGCGAGCACCCGGTGCTTGATGATCTCGACGAGGTTGCTGTCCTCCGGCTCGACGACGTCGATCCGGCCGGCGAGGTATTCGACCTGCTGCTCCAGGTTCTGCACGTCCGCACCGGCCACGTCGGAGCCGATCAGCTGGGACAGGTCGCGCTGGCGGGAGATGAAGGAGACGATCGGCACTGCCCGGCCGCTGTCCGCGGACTCGATCAGTTTCACCAGCCGCTGCACCTGGTCACGGACGAAGTCCTGGTCGCCCATGTGCGCCTGGAGCCAGAGGATCAGCTCGTCCAGGAAGAGGACGATCCCGTCGTAGTTCAGCGACTCGGCGTGGCGGGCGATGACCTTCAGGCCGTTCTCCAGCGGGATGAAGGAGTGCGCGTCACCGCGCGCGGCCTGCGTGTACGCGGCCATGGGCCCGGTCAGCAGCGCCGACACCAGCCGATCCCGCTCCTCGCTGCCGGGCGGCGCGGCGAAGGCGCGGTCCAGCTCGGCGCTGCTCCAGCCGCCCGCGCCGGGCGGACCGGCCCCGGCGTCGATGCCGGGCAGGTCGTCCTCGTCGTCCTCGGCCCCGCCGCCGGAGGCGGCCTGGGCGCCCGCGCCGAGCCACTGGCGGAACTTGTCGTCGTCACCGAGGAACTTCCGCTGCCGGTCCGCGTCGGCGAGCAGCGCGTCCGACCGGTAGACGGCGGGCGTCGACGCCTCCGGATGCATCTCCCGTACCGCGTGGACGTACCCGCCGAGCAGCGCCGAGTCCAGATCGGTCGATCCGACGAGGTGGTACGGCACCTTCAGGAATCGGCTGCCGCCCAGCCAGTCCCGGTGCTCAGCGACGACGTCCTTCAGCCCCGGCTTGTTCAGCGCCCCCTCGTGGCCGTTGAGCACGGCGTGCAGCACGGTGAGGAAGTGGCTCTTACCCGCACCGAACGAGCCGTGCAGGTACGCGGCGTGCGAGTCGCCCGTGCGGACACTCTTCGCGACGAGGCCGAGCGCTTTGCGGAACGCCTTCTGCAGCTGCTCGGTGACGACGTACTCCGCCACCCGCTCGTCGGCCTCGTGGAAGCCCTGGGAGAGATCGACCTTGAAATCGCCCGCGTGGACGTCCTCCTTGATGTCGATGACATCCCGGAGGAACAACTCTGTGGTCGACATCAGGCGATCATTCCCTCACTGTGCTGGCGGCCGGCCCGGACAGCGCCCCCCTCTGGCGTTGGCGCCATGTCCATCTTGCCAGGTGGATCCGACAGCGGGAGAGGAGATCGCCACCGATTCCGCGGCGGCGTTTTACCGTGAGTGACGAGGAGGCGGCGGGCCTCCTTGTACGGCTACGGGGCCACCCGGAGCGTCCCCCGCTGCCCGCGCGAGATCCACCTCCGCCCACACCGTCTTGCCGGGACCGGTGCGCTCCGTCACACCCCAGCGGGCGGCCAGGGCGTCGACCAGCACCAGTCCCCGGCCCCCGTCCGAGTCGGTGGGCGGGAGCGGCGCGCGGGCAGGGCAGGGTGCGTGTCGGACACCTCGATCCGCAGGAGCCCGGTGGCGGGCGTGTGGGACAGCCGCAGCGCGAAGTCCCGCCCCGGTACGCGCCCGTGCAGGACGGCGTTGGCACTCAGCTCCGCGGCGATCAGTACGGCGGCGTCGGGCGCGGAGGTGCCGCGCGGCACGCCCCAGGCGTCGAGCTGGTGCGCGGCGAGTCCGCGGGCGAGGCGTGCGCCACGACGGGTCGCGGAGAATCGCTGGGCGAACGTACGTACGGTGACAGCGACTTGGGCCTGTTGCGTCGGCATGGGGCTCACCGTCCCGCCGCCGCTGACTCCACCAACAGGACCGACACTGGTACAGATTCACCTGTACTGGTTCACTCGCTGGACTGGGTGTGTCACGGTGCGTGACGATGGGACGGGTTCGATGTGTGCACCGGGGCACGGGAGGCGGGAGGCGGGCTGCATGGCGACGGGCAACGGTGGCGGGGTCGGCGGCGGAGGCACGGGCGGAGGCGCCGGAGCGGGCGCCTCTCACGGGGAGCACGACCTGTCCGACAGCCTCAAGACCTTCGGGGCCGTACTGAAGGCGCTGCGGGAAGAGGCCCGGCTGACGCAGGAGGAGTTCGCGCAACAGGTGCGGTACTCCGCGCACTACGTCGCCAAGATCGAGCAGGGAAAGCGGTTCCCTCCGGGGGACCTGCCCGAGCGCGCCGAGCCGGTACTGGGTGCCGCCGCGGCCAAGGTGCTGACCGCTGCGGCGCGGAGTCTGACGCGGAGGGCGGGGCTCGCGTCGTGGTTCCGGCCGTGGGCGGGGATCGAGGAGGAGGCGGTTTCGTTGTATGCGTACGAGTGCCGGGTGATCCCGGGCTTGTTGCAGCCCGAGCCGTGCATCCGGGAAGTATTCGAGCGCAGGTTGCCGCCGCTGGCCGAGGGGAAGTTCGAGCAGCAGGTGGCAGCCCGTCTGGCACGTCAGCGGCTGCTGCACGAGCGCCCCAACACGTCATTCTCCTTCATGATCGAACAGGCGCTCATCGAACGTCGGATGGGTGGCACTCAGGTGACACGGGCGCTCATCGACAACCTGCTGGCACAGGGCCGTTGCCGCAACGTCGAGATCCTGATCATGCCGCTGCGCCAGGAGGACCACTCGGGGTTCGAAGGGCCCAAGTACCTGGCCGAAACGCCGGACAACAAGTGGGTGGGATACGTCGAAGCCCAGGAGACCAGTGTCCTCATCACGGACCCGAAATCGGTCAGTGCGATGCTCCAGCGCTATGGAAAGATGCGCTCGCAGGCTCTCAGCCGGACGGCCACCGCGAGTCTGCTGGAGCAGATGCGAGGAGCGCTATGAGCACCACCGGACTTGTCTGGTTCAAGAGCAGCTACAGCGGCGGTGGCGGTGACAACTGCGTCGAGGTGGCCCTGACCCCGCAGGCTGTGCACGTTCGCGACTCCAAGGACACCTGGATTCGGCCCCTCGTCGTCTCCCCCGCCGCCTGGTCGGTGTTCACCGCGCACGCGTCCAACAGCGGTCACTGAGCAGCTCGTAGGCAGGCAGGGGAGCGGAGTCCGGGGCTGCTCCCCCTCACCCGACCTCTACTCGCCGTCCAGTGCGGGCTGTTCGGTCGCCTTCCGACGCTGTACGGCCTTCCGTCCGCGCGCCTTCCGTACCGGACGCCAGTCCTTCATCTGCGCCTCGCTCACCCCGTGCACGCGCAGGTAGCGCTGGAACTCGGCCTCCAGGTCCTCGGCCGGTGAGCCCTCCCACTCGTCGTCGTAGGCGCTGTACCACTGGCGCACCCACGGCATGACCTCACGCAGCCCCGCGAGCAGGGGGACGAGCCGTTCAGCGCCCCAGGCGTCGTCCCTGACGCGCGTCTCGATGAGTTGGGTGAGGGCCAGCGCCTGGTCCCGGTGGTCCCAGCCGGCCCAGCCGAGCATCAGCGTGGAGTCGCTGTCCGGGCCCGCCTCCGGGTAGGAGATGAACCGTTCCTTGGGCACGTCGAGCTTGCCGCGGTGGGACCAGTAGGACGGCTTGAGGAAGTCCGAGGACTTGTACTTCGTGGGCGGGTCGATGTCGAGCCGCGTGCCCGTACGGTCCTCCTCGCGCTGCTTCTCCCAGACCGTCTCCCACTCGCGGCGGGTCCGCAGCCCGGAGTCCTTGTAGCGCATGGCAGAGAGGTACGGCACGTGCTCGTCGGCGATGACCTCGTTGAGGACCTGCGCGAGGGGGAGGTCCGGCTTCTTCAGGTGGTCGGCGGCGTAGAGGGCGGCGACGGCCGTGAAGTCGGGGTCGGAACCGAGGCTGTCGGCAAGGTTGTTGACGGTCAGCGTCCGCGGGCGCCGCAGCCCGTCCCGCACCTCGAACCACAGGTCTTCGGCTTCGCAGCGGTCCAGCAGCCAGGTCCGGAGCGCGGCGCGTTCCTTCTTCTCCCACGGCTCGGAGGCCCAGCGGCGCTTGCACTCGGGGCGCTCGATGAGGGCGATGTCCTTGCGGGTCTCGATCAGGTCGATGCGGGCCTGGACGATCTTCTGGTACCAGTCCGGCCAGTGGGTGGGGATCTCGGTGACGGGGGTCGATCCGTGGCGCGCGAACCAGGCGGTCTCCGCCTCGCCTGCCTCGACCCGCCGCGCGAGGACGATCTCGAAGGCGCGCTCGCCGAGCTTGACCTCGGGGATGGTGTCGGGATCGGATGAAGGCGCGGTGATGCGGGCGGCCTCGACGTCACTAAGCAGTCCGTAGAGGCCGTAGACCTGCCAGTCCAGCTCCTCTTGCAGGGCGATCATGCGCCTCTGGGCCCTGGCTTGATCAGCTGCCGCGCTATCCAGCGCCTGCCGGGTGGGCGCGCCATGCGCGGCCACGGCCGTCGGCTCGAACTCGGCGAGTTTCTGAGCCTGGGCATCAAGGAATCGGCCAAGGTGGAGCGGGAGCTTTACTGGAAGAGGAAACTCTTTCAGCTTGGTGCCGGTGAACTCGTAGAAGCGTTCCCACTCCTGAGACTTGAAGCCCTCATTGACGCCTTGGCTACCCTTGTCATGACTGACCTGCTTCAGCCAGAAACAGGCCGCCGAGGAATTGAGCACCCCCAACAACTCCAGGTGCTCGTCCTCGCCGGTCCCCTCGGGCAGCTTGATCACGGGAGCAGAACGGTTGAACACCTTCCCGCCCCGGTCCAGCACGAAGTGATTGTGCGTGGCCACAAACGCAAACGTGATGGAGAGTGGTGTCGCGTACGCCGAGGACGTGTACTGCATGTAGTCCCACCACTCAAGACCCGCATCTTCCATGGTTCCCTGGAAGGTCCTGCGAGCGGCCAGTGTCGTCCGCCAGGGCCACAACTCCTCTTCGAGACCCTCCTCATGGACGGCTTTCGAGTCGGGATTCCAGATCGCAACGTCGGGCGCGGCACGCCAGTCACGGACGATCTCCCCCACCATCAGTGGTCGCAACGCGCGCTTATCCGCACGCGGTGTATAGGTCGAACGCTGCGGACGCATGTACGCCTCATCCGCCCCTGCCCGGATGGCACGGCCGATCGGCTTCGAGATGCGCCCCTCCATCGCTGTGCTATGTGCGGCCAGATACTCCACTAGCGTTCCTGCACCACCACCGCTCACCGACCACGGATGCGGAAAAAAGACAGATGCCGCCGCGTCCTCCGCCGAAACCCACTCGGACTCGCTCCCCGGCTTCCCCACCTGCTCCACGATCGCCCGCCACACGGCCCCCTGCGACGCGTCCTCCGGCTGCGACGGCTCCCCCCGAACCCCCAGCACCGCCCGTACCGTCCGCTCCGGACTCGGAACCCGGTTGCGCCCCACCAGAATCACCGTCGGCGTGCCGTGCCCCGGAATGAAGGCGCCCGAGGTGTCGATGACATGGGACAGCTCGACCCGGTTCCGGAAGACGACCTCGACCAGCTTCCTGCCGAACTCCCGCTTCATGAACGAGTTCGCGGTGATCTGCCCCACGAACCCGCCCCCGCCCAGCCGTCCGCCCGGCCCCTTCACCGCGAGCTCGAACATCCGCTGGGCGAACGGCACCGACAGGGCATACGTTCCCGCGCACGCGTCGTATGCCGCCCGGTAGTTCTCGTTCTCCTGCTTGTCCTTCACCGTGATGTACGGCGGATTCCCCACCACCACGTGGTACGACCCCCGCCCCAGCAGGTCGACCCGCTTCGCGTACTCCCACACGTCCTCCGTGGCGTACGCGTACGTCTCCCCCTCGTCGCGCCCCACGACCGACTCCGCGAAGAGCGTGTCCAGGTCGGTCTGGATGCCCGCCGCGTCCCGCCCGTGCAGCAGCGAGTCGCCCACGGCGACGTTGATCGGGAACGGCGGTGCGTCCGCGAGCCGCCGGGCGCCCGCCGCGCGCATCGCGGCGACCAGGAGCCGGAAACGGGCGATGCTCGCGGCGAAGGGGTTCTTGTCGCAGCCGTGGACGGATTCGAGGACGCGGCGGACCAGTGTCCAGTCGTCCGTGCCGGGTTCGGCCTGGCGCCACTTGTCCAGCAGGCGATGGAAGATGCCCAGCAGGAAGTGGCCGGAGCCGCAGGCCGGGTCGATGGTGCGCAGGCCGCGGCGTTCCCGTCCGTCGGGGCCGGCCCAGGCGGGGTCGAGGCCGAAGCCCTGTCCGTCGTCGGCGAGGGCCGGTTCCAGGGTCAGGTCGAGGATGAACTCCTCGACGAACTTGGGGGTCTGCAGCAGCGCGTACGTCTTGCGGGCGTGTTCGCTCAGGTCCTGGTAGAGGTCGCCGAGGAAGTGGGTGTCCCACTCGGGGTCGGTGAAGTCGTAGCGGATCGTGCCGTCCGCGTCCCAGCGGCGCCAGAACATCAGCAGTTCGGTCGCCGTCTCGTAGCCGGGGGTCAGTCCCCACAGCGGGTTGTACCGCTCGTCGAAGAGGCCGGCGGCGGTCTCGTTGGTGCCGGCCAGGTGGCGGAACGCCTCGATGAGCCAGTCGCGGTTGTTGTGGTGCGGGTAGGTGCGGAAGTGCGCCTCGTGCCGTGCCTCCGCCTCGGCAAGGCGTTCGCCGGGGCCGGCGAGGAACGGCTCGTCGATCAGTCCGTTGTCCTCGCTGAAGCGGACGAAGACACAGCCCAGCACCCACGCCACGGCGGCCTGGGTGACGCGCTCGTCGCGCCAGGCCGGGAAGGACAGGGCGGTCCGCCGGGCGTCCTTCGCCTCGCGCCACTCGCGGTCCAGGCGGGTGCGGAACTCCTCCTCGGACCCGCTGCGGGCCCGCAGATCGTCCTCCACTGCGACGACCAGTTTCTTCAGGTCCTTGAGCAGGTCCGCCTTGTCCGTGCCCGTAGTCGTCACCGTCACTCTTCGCTTCCTCTTCCCTGCACCGCGTCAGCGTCCCACCGCGTCGCCCGCGGACCGGACCTCCCATCCTGCCGCACCCGCGCCCCCGTACGACGGCCCAGGGGCGTCGCGATCCGGGAAAGCCCTCCCGCCGCTCCCGATCACCTCGTTAGAGTGATCGTCGTGACGGCCTCGACACCCTCCGCGACACAGCCACCGCCCGCATTCTCTCTGGCGAGCAGGAACCACTATCGCGCGGCCATCCTGGCCGCCGAGCAGGACCTGCGGATATCCGCCGACCATCTGGCCGGTCTGGCTGCGGAGTGCGGCATCAAGGCCATCCTCGCCAACTTCCTCGGGTCCCGGCTCAACGCGAGGAACCGGCTGGAGAACGACGAGGTGGCCACCGTGAAGGGCGACCCGGGCAATCGGACGAGGAAACCACAGGAACACGGTCACCTCCCCGAGCTGTGGGAGCATCTAACCGCCGTCGCCCACCGCCGCAGAGGCGACGGGTCAGGCGGGCTGTTCACTCAGCTCATCTGGGAGAACCCGTTCGCCAGCTGGGACGTCGGCGACCGTTACTGTGACGGCACCTCGATCAGCGACGCCGCTCTCGGACGCCATCTGAGCGCCGCGTACGACCTGATCGCCGCCCACGAGCAGGCGAGCATCCTGGGGACGAGGACCCACGCATGAGCCGTTCTCCCGTGCGGTTCGACACCGCCTGGCGGGCCGCCCTCGACCACGCCGGGCAGGCCGCCGCCCAGTTCGGCATGGACGTCGTCGTCACCCGGGACGTGCTCGGCCGGGCCTGTCTGCTGATCGACGACCGGCAGAGCCCGCTCCGGCCCGACGACCAGGCCGTGGTGGCGCTTCGGGACGCGTTCACCGCCGCCACGCGCCCCTTCACCGGGCTCGAACCGCTGCTCTTCGGCGACAAGCTCTTCGCGCCCGAGCTGTACTTCGACGCCGACGACCGTGTGGAGGTCAGTCCCCGGCAAGGCATCGGGACCAGTCCCGGCTCTGGCAGTGTGCACGTCCTGGAGCGGACCGTCATCGGCACCGACTGGGCCAGGAGCGCCCCCGTACCCCCGCCGGGGGTCTCCCGCCGCCGGGACCGGCGGGTGGCCCTGTACGGCTTCAAGGGCGGGGTCGGACGGACCACCGCCACCGCCGTCCTCGCCAGGTACCTGGCCGGGACGGGCCGCTGCGTGCTCGTGGTCGACCTCGACCTGGAGTCTCCGGGCGTCTCCGACCTGCTGGAGGACCCCGCGGGCATCCCCCGCCACGGGATCGTCGACCACCTGATAGAGGGAGGTGTCGGCAACGCCGACGGACTGGAGCTGGTGGCGCGGAGTTCCGCGCTGCCGTTCAAAGGCAACGGAGAGGTGTGGCTGGCGCCCGCGGGCGGCGCACCGCTGGCGGGAGAACCGTACGACTACCTCGCCAAGCTGAACCGCATCTACAGCGACCTCGCCGGGCTCAACCCCGGTGACGGCGAACGGCCGTTCGCCCTGCGGCTGGAGGAGGCGATCACCGCCTGCGAGGACCAGGTGGGCGAGCTATCGCGGCCACCGGACGTCGTCCTGCTGGACAGCAGGGCCGGCATGCACGACATCGCGGCGGTCACGCTGACCCATCTCAGCGGACTCGCCCTGCTGTTCGCGGTGGACAACCCCTCCACCTGGGACGGCTACCGGATGCTGTTCCGGCAGTGGCAGCAGCGCCCGGCCCTCGCCCGGGAGCTGCGGGAGCGGCTGCGGATCGTGGCGGCCATGTTCCACTCCGCCGGGGACGCGAAGCGGCTGCCCGCCCTGATCGACCGCGCCCAGGGACTGTTCGCCTCGACGCTCTACGACCAGCTCGACACGGACGAGGAAGGCGCGGACGACGAAGGCGAAGAGCTGTACCACCCTCCCCTGGAGGACGATGACGCGCCGCACGCCGCCATCCCCATCCTCTTCGGCAACGATCTGGTGGGTCTTGACCCCCTGCGCAGCCGGGACTGGCCCGAGCTGCCGTTCGTCGACGCCGCGTACCGGACGTTCACGACTACGGTGGAGCGTCTGCTGCCGAAACCGCACCCCGCCCCGGAGTCCACATGACCGCCGCACCGACCACCGACGAGTACCGCACCCTGATCACCAGGGCGCTCGGTGTCGCGCTCGACGCGGACACGGACAGCCCCGACCTGCGGCGGTTGTTCACGCCGTCCAGCCACCGCCTCGCGCTCGACCCGGACGTGACCGTGGTCCGCGGTGCACGCGGCACCGGCAAGACGTACTGGGCGAAGGCGCTGACCGACCCCGAACTGCGGGAGGTGGCCGCGAGGTCGTACATGATGCCGCGGCTGCGGAGGGTCCGGGTGACCACCGGGTTCACCACGGGTGGCAACAGCGACACTCCTTACCCGGGCAAGCGCAAGATCGCCCGGCTGCTGCGTGGGGTGACCGATCCCGACATCTTCGAGTTCTTCTGGCACGCGGTCGTGATGATGGCGCTCGGTGTGCCCGAGATCACGCGCATCCCCGACTGGGCCGACCGTATCCGGTGGGCCGAGGAGAACGAGGACGCCTACGAAGACGCGCTGCGCAAGGCATCCCTGGAGGCCCAGGGCAGCGGCGAGACATGCCTGCTGCTCTTCGACGCCCTGGACCATCTCCACTCCGACCGGAAAACCGCCGACCGGCTGGTTTCGGCGCTGTTCCAGGTCGCGCTGGAGATGCGGCTGACGACGGGAGCCGTACGGGCCAAGATCTTCGTACGCCCGGACATGTATGACAGCGCACCCAAGACGTTCCCGGACGCATCGAAGCTGGGTGCGAACAAGACCGACCTGACATGGAGTCGGGAGAACCTCTACGGACTGTTCTTCCACCAGTTGGGAAACCATGCGAGCACCGAGGCGGAGAAGTTCCGGGACCATCACAGCGGGTGGCAGTCGGAGGGCGAAGGGCGGTTCACCGCGCCACCCGACGTGATCGCCGACGAGAAGTGCCAGGAGAAGGTCTTCATTTCCCTCGCCGGCCCGTACATGGGCACCGACCGTCGCAAGGGCCACACCTTCACCTGGGTGCCGAACCATCTTCAGGACGGCAAGGGGCAGGTGAGCCCCAGGACCTGGCTGCTCGCCCTGCGTAAGGCCGCAGCCCTGACCGCGGAGCGGCACGCCGGACACCAGTACCCGCTCCATTACGAGGCGATCCGGGAAAGTCTGCACGAGGCGTCGCAGCACCGCGTGGCCGAGCTGAAGGACGACATCGGCTGGGCCGCCGCCGCCGTCGAGCAGCTTGAGGGCGGGCAGGTGCCGATGGAACCGTCCCACGTCCGCCAGTACTGGGCGCAGGGCGGGCTGACGGAGATCCTGCACCGGATGCGGGAGGACGCCGACGAGAACAGTGGGCCCCGCGATGCCGACGACCCCTTCGCTCTGATAGAGGAACTGGTGGATCTCGGTGTCCTGACCAGACGCACCAACGGCGCGCTCGACCTCCCCGACGTATACCGGCTGGCGTTCAACATCGGCCGCAAGGGCGGGGTGCCCCGCAAGTCCTGAGCCGCCGCCCGGCAAGCGCAGCCCGGTACCGGGCGCCCTGAGCCGCCGCCCGTGGCAGGCGTCCGGTGCCGGGCGTCCGCCGCTCAGCCGGTGGTGCCCGCCAGCGCCTCCAGCGACTGCAGGAACTCCCCGTCCAGGTGGGCCCGTTCCCCGTCGCCGCCGATCACCTCCACGGTCCGGCCGTCCAGCTTCGGCTCCTGCGCGCGCGTCTCGACCGTGCACAGCAGCCACAGGCCGTGCGGCGCATCGGCGGGGCGTCGGGCCGCGTTCTGGACCCGGACCAGGAAGGCGTGGCCGCCCTCGTCCCAGTACCGGGCGACCAGGCCGGCGTCGTGGAGGAACAGCACGGTGCGCGGCGCGTCCGCGCGGGCGAGCACCTCCTGCTCCACGCGCTGCCAGACCACCCGGACGAAGGACGCAAGACCCGGCTTGATGCTGCCCGGGGTGGAGAGGCTGTCGGCGCGCAGCACCTTCTGCCAGTCCTGTCCCCGCTCGGCGGCCAGGGCACGGAAGGCGGCGAGGAACACGGCCGACAGGTCGACGGCCTCGACCGGGAAGGCGGCCGCGACGGTCTCGGCCGCTCCCGCGAACGCGGCGGCCTTCACCGTGAGGGCGAGGAAACCGCCCCGCTCCGCCACGGCGGTGAGACGCTCACGCAGCGGGCCGTGTGGGTCCTCCCGGTCGGCCCGGGTGACGGGGGTGGGCGGCTGATAGCTGGTGAGGGCTCCGGTGGAACTCCACGAACCGGCCGACTCCGGAGCCCTGGGGAAGAACTTCTCCGTCTCGTCGTCGTACACGAGGTCGAAGCGCGCCCCTTCCAGGGCGTCAAGGAGTTCCACATGGGTGGGTTCCCGGGTCCCCGACACCAGGTCCAGCCCCGGGAAACGGGCGCGCAGCCGCGCCACCAGCTCGGCGACGGTGATCCCCCGGTCACGGCGGACACCGGCGCCCGCCTGGGAGATGCGCAGCGCCCGTTCCAGGCTCAGGTCGCGCGGGTACAGCTCCAGCCGGGGCGTGGCCGCGACGCCGGGGGACGTCGCGGCGGCCAGGGACACCAGCCGGGTGTCGGCGAGCGGGGCGAGGCCGTCGGGCGCGGGCACGGACCGCAGGACGCGCAGGACCTCGCCGCGGCCGGGCAGCGGGTCCTGCCGTGCCAGTCGTTCGGCCGCCTGGCCGAGGAGCGCCGCGTAGTCCGCCAGCTCTCGCGGACTGGGGTCGTCCGCTCCCGGCAGGGACTCGGCAGCCAGCAGGACCGTGTCGCCGCGCCGGTGCACGGCGAACCGCGGCTCGTGCTGCTCCGCTGCGTCCTCGTCCGGGCGTTCGGTGGTCTCCGCGTCGGCCGCGGCCCGTACGACGGCGAGGGCCCTGGCGAACGTCCGCTCGGGCGTGTCCGGTCCCGCGCCGTGCCGGGCCCGCAGTTCGGCCGCGGCCTCGTCGGCGGTCATCACCCGGCCCACGGACTGGATGATCTCGGTCAACCCGGCGCGCACCGGGGCCAGCCAGTCCGCCTGAGCCCACTTGCCGATCTCCGTGCGGTGGTGGCGGGAGACGGAGGTCTGCTTGATGCCCAGATGCTCGGCGATCCGGGCCTGGACGGGCCAGGTGCCGAGGGGGGAGAGTCCGCCGTCGTCAGCGGGCAGCCCCAGGGTGAGGCGTACGACCTGGGCGCGGTGGGAGCCCTTGCGTCCCGGCTCGGGGATGAGCAAGGCCGCCATGTCGTCTATGGACAGGACGCGGGGCTCACCCGAGCCGGAAGCCGGTTGCGCCAGGGCCACGACGTCGGGCGCCTCCCCGCGGGGTGGCGCGTACGGGGCCGCCGGGCGCAGCGCGGTCGCCCACTGCTTGCGGCGCCGGTTGAGTTCCTTGCGGACGAGGGCGCCGGCACCGCGGGCCTTGGAGATGGCGTACGGCTGGATGTCCAGCAGCCCCCCGACCGTGGTGGCGCCCAGCCCGCCGGCCACCGACACCGCACGCGGGGACAGGCCGGCGGCGTCCAGCGGCGTCGCCAGGTCGGCCGCCGCCGCGGCGCGGTCGCGGGCCTCCTCCGGATCGTCGGACGGGGCGCCGACGGTGGAAGGGGTCGTGGCGGGCGCGGTCGCGTCGGCCGCGCGGAAGACCGCCCGCCACGCGTCCCACATCTGCCGCAGTGTGTCGAAACGTCGATCGGTGTCGCGGTGCAGCGCCCGCTGGAAGAAGGCGGTCAGGCCCTCGCTCAGCGCGGGCTCGAACAGCTCGGCGGCGACATGCAGTTCGGCCGAGTCGTTGGTCAGCGGGTCGAGCTGCCCCTGCCCCCACAGCGGACGCTCCCCGCTCGCCATCTCGTGGAGGGTGACGGCGGCGGCGTAGCGCTCCGCGTGGTCGTCGTAGTGGGCGCGGCGCATCGAGCCGAGGAACGGGTCGAGGTAGCCGCGTGTGCCGGCCTTCACATCCCGGTCGGAGGCGTCCGTCAGGGAGAAGTCGAACAGCTTGAGCTGCCAGGTGCGGTCCTTGCGGCGCTGGATGCCGAAGTTGTCCGGCTTGACGTCTCGGTGGCGCACGCCCTGCGCGGCGAGCTGGTCCAGGGCGTGGAACAGGTCGTCCGCGAAGCGCTCCAGCTCGTGGTAGGTGAGTCGTCCCTTGCCGCGCAGTCGCTCGCCGAGCGACTGCGCGCCGGCGTACTCCAGCTCCAGGACGGTCCGCCCGCCGAAGTCCCGCAGCCCCTCGCCGCGCAACTGGACGACGGAGCCGCCACCGACCTTGCGCAGGGCCCGTTCCTCGGCGCGCAGCCGCCCCGCCTTCTCCTCGTCGAGAGCGACCTTGAAGACGTGCTCGTCGATCTGGGTGCGGCCGTCCTCGTCCTCGGTGGCGCGCTCCACCAGCAGGGCGCGGGCGGTGGCCCCGGTGCCCAGGACACGGCCCACCGTCCACTCGGCGTCGAGCGACTGCCCGGGAACCGCTTCCAGCGGGTCGACGCAGGCCGCCGCCGGAGAGTCCGGGAGGATACTGGCGCGTTCCGCCTCGTCCAGCAGGTCCAGGAACGCCTCGGCCGAGCCGAGCCGCTCGTTGACGTCGGCCAGGGTCGCCCGGAAGACCAGGTCGTCGAGGGCGTCGGGCAGGCCGTCGGTCACCGCGAACAGACGCAGTCCGCCGTCGCCGCGGAGCCGTTCGGCCAGGTCGGAGCGCTGGGTGGCCGGCGGGCGGCCGGTGAGGATCAGATAGGCGAGCGCGCCGAGACCGAAGATGTCCAGGTCGGCGGGGTCCGCGTACGGCTGGTCGGACTCGGGGGCGAGGTAGACGCGGGCCGCGTCCTCGATCAGGGCGGCGTCGAGGGCGGAGCCGCCGATGGAGCGGAAGAACGTGGCGTTGCTGTCGAAGTCCCGTGCCGCCGTCTGCCAGTCGGTGATCCGGAGTTCCGGAGCCGCCCCCTCGGCCCGGAACGACACGTACACGGAGCGGGCCGCGAGGGCACGGTGGTAGAGCGAGCGGTTGTGCGCGTAGCGGACCGCCTCGGCGAGCTGCCGGACCAGGTCCAGGCGGATCTCGGGCGTGAGCCTGCCGCCGTAGGTGTCCAGGTACTGGTCGAGGCGGAGATCGCCGTGGCGGTGGCGGAAGAGGATCGCCGGTCCGCCCTGGTGCTCGCGGTAGTCGAGCGCGTCGACGATGCCGCGGTGGGTGATGCCCTGCAGAACCTGGTACTCGCGCCGCGCGGCGCGTTCGGTGGCTCTGCGGGCCGCCTCCGTCGCCATCTGGCTCACCAGATAGATGCGGACCCTGCCCTCATCCTGGACGAGGCCGTCGACTCGGGTGGCCAGGCGGTCCTCCCAGGACGGACCGGCGTCGAGCGGGTGCGGCTCCATCTTCCAGGCGTCGCCGAAGCGGAGGTGGGCCGAGGACTGGCGGATCCCGATCGCCTTGAGCAGCTGTGGCAGGGTGTGCCGCGAGAACTCCGGCGTGATGCGCCTCTCGGGGCGGTCCGGAGGCAGGCCGAGGAAGTCCTGCCAGATCCGCTGCAGGCCGCTGCCGCCGCCGTCACGGCCGTAGACCTTGATCTGCTGGACCTCGTCCAGGTGACTTTCCAGATCGGGTGACGACAGGAAGACCGCGGGCTCGACGCGTGGGACCACCCGCTCGGACAGGCCCAGTTTGCGAGCCGCCCACTGGAGCTGGCTCTTCAGCTCCTTGGACTTCAGATCCGTCAGGTGCAGGGGGTTGTTGATGGTCCGCATGCGGTCGGGCCCCTGGAAGTTCCAGGTCGACCCGGTGTTGCGGAGCTGCCCCGGATGCCCCTTGATCTCGACGAGGAAGAGACCGGCGGGAACGGCGATCAGCAGATCGCACTCGTTGACACGGCCGGACATCGCGGTGAAGGAGAACGTGGCCCAGGCGCGGTACGGCTCGGCCTGCGGCATGAGTCCCCGCACATGGTCCAGTGCGTCCTGCTCCCACGGGAACGGCGAAGGGCGCTCCTGGAACCACTGCCGGGCGGGGCGCGGCGGGCCCGGCTTGGGTGCACCGGGTCTCGGCGCCGACGCGCCTGACTGAGCTGTCACCGTCCGGCCTCCCCGGGCTTTCCTCACGGATCACGTACAAAAGTGCCTGGTCGAGCCTATCGCGAGGGGCAGCGGCCGAAACCGGTTTGTGGACAGAGGCCGAGCGGCCGTCCGGCTCCGGTGCGTGCCGACTTCGCCGCGCACCGACGACGTCTCACACCTGGCGCGGCACCGCATCCGGCCACGACACGTGCAACAAGCCTCTACCTCGGGTGACGGCAGACCGGCGGGAGCCGTGCTGACTTCAGGAGCCTGTCCAGCGACGCAACCCCTTCACCGTGAAACGCTGATCCCGATGCGCCCGGCAGAAGTCGGCGCAGCGCGTGGGTCGCGATGTCGGCAAGAGCGGCTCCGAGATCGCCGCCCAGGTCGATGGGGAACGTGCCGATCAGGTTGACCTCGCGATCGTCCCACTCGTCGATGTTGTCCGTAAGGAAGTCCACCGCCACCGACTGCCGACGGGCGAGAAGGAGCAGCTCGCAGGCGTGCACGGCGTCGTGGAGATCAAAGCGGAGGCAGGCTGTGATGCGCGAGGGCCCGGGCCCGGGCTCCTGGCAGGTGATGACGAACTCGTCGGCGCCTCGGCTCTTGGCTGTGACGCCCAGCTGGATACCGCCGCGGGCGAGCAGTTCCCGCGCTGCCCGTTGTTCGCGTTCGTCGTGAAGAGCGATCGACCACCATGGAAGCGGACCCCAGGTGCCGTGCGTCGCGGCGTCCTCAGGGAAAGGGGTGAATGACTGGTACCGCCGCTCCAGCAGATGCTGCTGGAAGGTGACGAGGCAACTGTCCTGGAAGTGTTCGTCCCGGCTGCGCTCGCGCAGCAGCTGGTATTCGACAGCGCTCATGCCCTCGACGGCCAGAGCGATCTGCTCCAACTGCTCTTGGATGATCTCTGCGGCACGCTCAAGTACACCGCGGAACTCATCGCCGGAAGGTGCCTGATCGAGGAGGCGGCCCAGAGCACGCTGCGCAGCCTGGCAGCGGGCGAGATCCCCGCCGAGGCTCACCAGGTGGCGAGCGTTGAGGATGCTCCAGGGGCGGGTGGACATCCACCGGTCCCAGGCACGGTCGCCGCCAAGCCGGCCAAGCGCCATGGCTACGGCGTTGCCGACACGGAAGTCCGGCTCGCCCTTCAGCCTCTCCCACACGTCGGGGTATGCCTCCAGCGGAGAGGACGGCAAGGCCGAGAGGGCCGCGTGGACACGAGAGTCCGTGCTGTGCCACAGCTCCCTGAGTTCGCGTTCCACCCGTGTGCGAGGCATCGTGCGACCTCGCTGGGCTGCCCAGTACTCGACGAGGAGCATGTCCGTACTCTCCGGGCTCCAGGAGAGCAGCCCCAGGCCGTCGAGAACCACAACGGTGGTGGCCAGCCCGTCGTTCTCGAACCCGAACTGGACCTTGGCGATGAGTTGGTTGAGCTCATCGCCATCAGGGCCGGGCACTGTGAAAAACGGACTGGCGGCAAGCCAGTCACAGATCCCTGCCCTGCTCTCACCCCGGGCGAGCCGAACGGCGATCCGCGCGATCAACAGGGAGCCGATGAGCTTGTGATCACCGAAGTCGGTGCGCAGTCGCCCCTTGCCAAGTGCCGGAACATCCCGCACATGCCAGAGCAGCCCTTCTTGGATCGCACGGAACCATTCCTCGCGCAGAGCCGCGAGCGTGGGCTTCTCCCGAGGCGGCTTCCACTTGTTCCGGAACAGGGCGATGGCATGCCCCAGGTCACCGGCCCGTTGCCGAGGTACCGGCATGCCTTGTGCGTCCAGTTCACGGCTGACGTGCCGGTAGAGAGAGTTCATGTCGAGTGGGCCCGACACCTCTGGAATGCCCTCGGAAACGGCTCGCACAAGTTCACCGGTGAACGCGGTGAAGGGCGCACCCACGGGAGCGATGGCCGCCTGCGTAGCGGCTGAGGCGGTCATGACACAGGTGCCCTCGATGGCAGTCTGGTTCGCGAACTCATCCGACCCGCCCATGTGCCCCTCCAGTGCGGCACCGCTGTAGCAACAGTCGAGGATCACGACCTTCTTGGGTGCCGTGCTTTCCAGCACTTCAGCGCGGAGATCGCTGAATGCCACTGACTCGTACAGCTTCCGCCCTTGCTCGGAATGCCCCAGTGCAAGGTAGAGAGAGCCATCTGGCGATGGCATGCCGTGGCCGGCGAAGTACACCACCAGCGTGTCTGTCGCCTCGCTCGCCGCCTGGTATACGGCATCGAGCACGTCCTTGCGGTCAGCAGGGTTGCGCACCGTCACGCAATGGCCGGCAGGCAGGCCCCCAACCTGCGGAGACGTGAACAGCTCTGCCAGCCTGACGAGGTTGTTGTGCACTGCCGGCAGGCTCGGGAAGTTCTGGTACTCGTCCGCGCCGATCAGCACCACACGGGTTCTGTCGGGGCTGGGCAGCCCCATCACCCATTCCCGGAGCCCGACGGAGCCGACTGCTGTCCCGCACCAGTGGCCTCCGGGTCTCCGCCGTGAGGCGCGGAAGCCAACAGCTCTGCGACGCGGCTCAACGTGTCGCCCGTTGTATCGTGCACGGTCACTGTCATACCGCCGCGTTCGAGGGTCACGGGTCCGGGCTGCGAAGGGCGGGCCGCTCGCCAGGCGACCACGACGTTCACCAGCAAGCTTGCTGCGGCAATTCCATTGCTGACGAACATGTTGATGATATCGCCCGCGCTCATGCGGTCCGAGGCTTCGGAGGCTCGTGCCAGTTCGACCTCCACGTAACGCCGGAGTTCGCGATCCTGCCGGAGCCAGTAGTACAGATCATGTGTCGCCGAGTCGTCGCCCTGCGTATCGACCGTGATCTGAATCTCCACGACCTCTCCCCCTGTTGCCTCTGCTGCCCGGCGCTCACGGCAAGGAATGGATACGGAACCGTCACTCCTGCCACAACTCTCAGTCCAGAGAGAAGAATACGTCCCAACTGGGCTTCGCAAGTGCGCCGTTCATTCGTACTCCACGTTGCCACCTACGCTGCGTCAGCGGCCCCAGCGACAGGCGCGATCCGAAGCAGGCGCTCCAACTCTTCCCGTCCGCGCCTGATCAAATCGAACGCCAGCGCCGGGTCCGTCTCCGGTGGCAGCGGGGTATCGGTGAAGACATCCGTAAGGGTGTACCGGCCGAGCAGCCACCGCTGTAGTGCTCGCCAGTCGGCACCCCGCTCAAGCGGTAGGTCGTCCGCCCATGGCAATGCTTCGTACCGGGTGTCGTCGCTGCCATTGGCGTGGAGTAGCCCGGAGCGGCGCACGAGGCACGGGAAGCAGACCCCGCAGTTGGCGATGGGAGGGCCACCACTTCGGCGGGTGGGCGGCTTGCCGCAGCTCAAGGTGGACTCCAGGTCGGACGGGGTGAGCCCCGCATCACGTCCGGCCTTGCACACCTCGCCTTTCGTCAGCTGCGCCAAGGGGTTGACCACCTGCACCGCGCTCTCCGTGTCACTCACGGCAGCTACCAAGGCGTTCATACTGCCCAGCGTCCGCGGGTGCACGGAACGCGTGGAGCAAGCGGCCGAACGCGCCGGTGTCAGAGGCGGGTTGAGGGCGAGCTGACCGTTCTCGGGGATGTGGACGATACCCACCCCGTGCGCGGTGGCGGCGCGGATCGCGCCCGCCGCGTACAGCAGACCACGTGTGCGGGAGGAGGTCTCCAGCCGTGCCCCCGAGCCGTCGCCCGCCGGGGTCTGGCTCATCGGCAACAGCAGCACCGGCCGTGCTCCGTTCAGTCGCTCGACGGCCTCATACACGCGCTGCTGCAGACGCAGCAGGCCGATCTCGCGGAACATCACGAGCAGCAGCGGTCGGGAGTCGTCGGCACGCGAACGGGTGGCGGCCCAGCTGAGCGAATCCAGTCCACCAGAGAACAAGGCGACTTCCGAGGCGCGCGGGTCGTCCGGAGAGACCAGCGCCTCCTCGACGTAGTAACCGGTGAGCGGCCGGAAGTCCACATTCCATATGTCCCCGGTGAGGACTTGGAGGAGCGCAGTGAGGTGGGTACGGACTGCCGCGCTTCCCCACCGCTCATGTTCCGTGACGGGCACGGCGAGGCTGATGCGGCGGGTCCACCGGTCCCGTACTCCGGTCCGGCGTACGTATTTGTCGGCGATGAACGCGGCCCTGGCAACGCGGAACAGATCCTCGGCCCAGTCGGGGACAGGACCAGGCAGATGGTACCGGCCGGTAATGCGGCGCTCCTTCTCCTGGAAGGCTTCCTCGCCGATCTCCATCCAGTGGTCGCCACTAGGCCGGTCACCCCTGGGCCCGCGCCACCACAGGAAGTCCTCGGAATCGGTCACGCCGCAGCTCCTTCTTCTCCGGTGCTCTCCTCAGTGATCAGGCCAAGCACCTTTCCGACCGCCCGCGGTACCAGCGACTCGGCGATCTTGGGCAGTGCGACCGACGGATCCTGCACGGCGCCCACCACCGACTGCGCGGTATCCACAGCCTGTGCAACGTCCGTCGCTTCGACGGACTCCTCGCAGGGATTCGGCACCAGGTCCACTAACTTCTCCGCGACCCAGTCGGCGATCCTGCCTTCCGGATCGGCCGCGATGAGCACCGGAACCGCCAGCTTGACGTGCTCGGCGACAACGGACCTGAGGAACTCTCCCACCATGTCGGCGAAGAACACCTGGTAGAGATCACACAGGATGTCCCAGGTGAAGCCGCCGCCGACGGCACCCCCGCCCATGGCATCGTCCAGCTCGGGACGACTGCTCCGGACATCGCGGACCGCCGCAGCCAACCCCCTGCGCACCGCGGCGTCGGCGAGTGTGCCGCCGTCCCCACCGACCTCCGAGACGAGACGCGCGACAAGCGCGTTCTCCGACTCCGCGCCCTCTGTGGCCAGCGACCCCAGGGCTCTGGCGAGCCGTTCACCTGCCGCGCAAGTCGTGTCGTACAACCCGAAAGCCGATCGATCGGCACGGAGCGTCTCGTGCAGGGCGCTCAGGTGGTCCGCCGCGATCTCCTCCAGCCGCTGATCCGCGTTTCGCGAGTCCTCCCGCCATCGCGCCAGCCGCCTCCCAGCGGAACCCCACTGATCGCCGTTCGGCCCCTTCCATCGTGTTGATGTTCCCACCTCGCCCCCCAACGATGGTGTCCCAACCTGCTCTTCCTCCATGGCATCAGACCGGACGGTCCCCAGGTAGGGCGGGACTCGGCCAGGGACCAACGGACCTGTCAGGTGGTGAAACAGCCGGGTGTAGCACTTCCCGTGATACCTACAGCTAGATACGTGACTCGCCGTAGCACTGAGTCACAGATGTCACGCAAGCCCCGCTTCGGGACAGGTCATGGGCTGGCCAGATCGGCCCTTGCGTCACCCGTCTTGTGGGTCAGGACTCAGCAAACAACTCACGCCCCGGCCAGTGGATCGGCGGAGTGACGGCCGGGTCCGTGATCTGGAGTCGCTTCTGCCGGGTCGGGTCGATCGACGTCAGGGTGAACGTCCCCCATTCTCCTGGAGGCCACGCAGCACAGAAACCGAAGGGCCCATTCAGGGTGAGCCGGGGACGCCGGACGCCCCCATGCCGCACAGGCCGCTGCCACGGGAATCGCCACAGGCCCGCACACGTCCGTGGCATTTTCGGCCACGCACCGGCGGCGCCCATATGTGCCGCGTAACCTCACGGGCATGGGGGCATCAGTATCCGGTGCAGGTCAGGACGCCGACGAGGAGACGCGGCGGCGGCTGAACGCGTACACGTACCTCAGCGCGCCCGAGCGGCTGGAGCACATCGCGATCATGCGGGTCTTCTGCGGGACGCTGCTGGCGGATCTCGCCGTTCCGGACATCATGGTGAAACTGCGCCAGGCCGGTACTTCCGCCGCGGGGCTCGACGCCGACACCCTCACAGTCCGGCTGGAACAGCTGGTGGCCTGGGGAAACCTGCTGCGCAGCAGCCACACCGTGAACGCGTCCAGCATCAGCGAGTACCAGCGTTCCCGCTCGCGCTACCAGCTGTCGAAACTGGGCGAACGTATCCAGCGGGACGCCGACGGGGTCCTGACCGAGGCCGACGCCGCCCGCGAGGTCAGCAACGAACTGCTGGCCCTGGTCGAGCGCGGACTACGGGAGCTGGCCGACCTCGTGACCGCGCCGGGCGGCGTCGAGCCGCAGGACGGACTGGAGCGGATCAGCACGCTGTTCGTGCAGTTCACCGAGTTCGCGGACTCCATACGCGACTTCTACGCGTACCTCGGCCAGGTGCTGTCCCGCTACGACCTGGACAGCGCCGAGTACCAGGGCTTCAAGGAGCTGCTCCTAGACTACGTCGAGGCAATCACGGAGGACGTGGCGTTCCGCGCGCCCCGGATCGCGGCAGCGTTGGACACCCTGTGGCCGCACATCCCGGCTCTGCTGGACCGGCTGGACTCCCACGCCCAGGGGCTCACCGGGCTCTCGACGCAGGCGCAGGCACAGGCACAGGGCGAAGGCCGACCGGACGTCCGGATCCAGCGCAGCCGGGGCCGCGAATTCGCCGACTGGGAGGGCCTGCGCGGCTGGTTCAGCAACACCGACGGCCAAGGCAGCCAGGTCGACCAGCTACGCGACGCCACCCTGCGCGCGTTGCAGTCGCTGCTCGCCAACGCCAAGCGGATGCTGCGATCGGCCACCGGGGAGATGTCCCGGCGCAAGGATTTGCTGCGGCTGGCCCGCTGGTTCGACGAAGCGGCGCCGCGGGACGCACACGACATCGCCGTCGCCGCCTTCGGGCTGTACGGCGCCCGCCATCTGGGCATACCTCCGGCCACCGACGAGGTGGTGCCCGCCTACACGAGCTGGTGGACCGGTCCGGTGGTCGAGGTACCGGTGTCCCTGCGTGAAAGAGGCAGCCGCGCCCAGCGGGGCCGGGCCTCCGCGGTGGAGGACCACTCCGCGCAGAAGCAGCTGCTGAGGGAGGCCGCACGGCAGCGGGCAGCGGCCAGAGCAGCGGCGGCGGACGAACTGCGCAGCGCGTCCGGCCGGTTCGCCGAGGTACGCCTCACGTCAGCGGCGCTCGGCCTGCTCTTGGAGCTACTGGCCACAGCGCTCGGAAACGCACAGCTCAGCAGGCCCGTCAGCACGGACGGGGAGAGCACGGCGGTGTTCGACCTCGACTCGGCCAGCAGTGAAGACGCCGAACTGCGTATCCGCCTCACCGTGCGCCGGACGGCGGGCACGCGAACGATGCTGTACTCGGCCGACGGCGACCTGCTGCTGGACGACCTGGAGCTGGACATCGGACGCACCTCCGCCGCGGTCGGCGGCGAAGCGGAGGCGAGCGTGTCATGACCCTCCCCTCGACTCACGACGTAGCCCTGGCAGCCGAGCGCCGCACCGCCGCCCGGCTGCTGCTCGCCCACCCGCTGATCGCATCGGACGGCCCCCACGCCGACCTCTTCCCGCTGATCCGCAGGCACGCCGACTGGCTGGGCAAACGGTTCCAGCAGGTGCTCGGCTACCGCCTGCTGGTCGACAGCTCCTACGCCCGCCTGTTCAAGGCGGGGCTGGGGACGGGTTCGGGTCATCGGCTGGAGCGCTCGACCGGCACCCCGTTCACCCCACACACGTACGCCTGCCTCGCGCTCGCCCTGTCCGTGCTGGTGACCGCGCCCGAGCAGATGCTCCTGTCACACCTGGTCGCCGATATCAGGGCTGCCGCAGCCGACGCCGGAATCGAGCTGGAGGAAACGGGCCGGGCGGCCGGGAAGCGGACCCTGGTCGCGGCTCTGCGCCGGCTCGTCGACTGGGGCGTGCTCATCGAGACCGAGGGCCAGGTGGCCGCGCTTGCGCAGGAGGCGGGCGGAGAAGCGCTGATCACGATAGACCGGGAGCTGGCACGCGTGGCCGTCGCCGGCCCGCTCTCCCAGGCACAGAACGGCGCCGACCTGGTCCGGCGGGCAGCGGACCCGGGCTTCGGCGGACCACGCACCTACGTGCGCCGGATGCTCGTCGAGACACCCGTCGTCCACCTCGACGAGCTCACGGACGCCGAGCGTGACTGGCTGCGCACCCGGCAGCGCCGGGAGGCCCAGGCTTTCTCCGAACTCCTTGGTCTGGAGATGGAGATCCGTGCCGAGGGCGTGGCGCTGGTGGACCCCGAGGAAGAACTCACGGATCTGCACCTGCCGGGCACGGGGACCGTCGCACAGGCCGCGCTGCTGCTGGCGGAACGACTCGTGGAACGGCTTCGGCCGCAGGAACCGGGGCATCCTGCGACCGGCGGGACACTCATCATCGGGGTGGCTGTCCCGGACGGCCTGGTGGATGAGGTGCTGGCCGAGCTGATCGCCGAGTACGGGCAGCGCAGCAACTGGCAACGCGGCTACCTGGCGGAACTTTCCTCCCTGCGAGAGGCCGTACTGGACCTGCTGGTCCGCATGCGGCTGATGGCCCGCGCGGGCCGGCTGCGCGCCGAGGGCGAAGGACTGCCGGAGGGGTACGTCGAAGAGGCGTCGGAAGGACGCACGGTGACCGATGTCCATGGCGCACGGCCCGGCGGCGACGGCTGGGTACTGCTGGCCGCAGCGGCCCGCTACGCCACCCAAGTCACGGTGCGCCCGGCCACCGCGGTCGGCAAAGGCAAGGACGTTCAAGAGGAGTTGCCGCTATGACCACTGACGCGCGTGGCCTCGTTCCGCTGCCGCGTTCCGGCGCTGCGACAACCACCGGCACCCGCTTCCGGCTGCACCGGGCAGGCATCCAGAACGTCTGGCAGTACGACGAGCAGGAGTTCTCCTTCGGCGACGGGCGGCTACTGCTGCGCGGCAAGAACGGCGCGGGCAAGTCCAAGGCCCTGGAGATGCTGCTTCCGTATCTTCTGGACGGCGACTCCCGGGCACTGGACGCGACAGGCACCGGCCGCACCACACTTGCCTGGCTGATGCTCGACGGGTTCGAGCAGACCAACCGTCTCGGGTATCTGTGGGTGGAGTTCCGGGGCACGGCCGACGACGGCGGTCACCGCCACCTGACGCTCGGTGCCGCCATCCGAGCCTCGAAGTCGACGCAGAAGGCGCTGCCGACGTTCTTCGTCACCCCGCTGCGGATCGGTGAGGACCTGCACCTGGTCGAGGCCGGTAAGCCGCTGCCGGTCGACCGGCTCAAGGAGATCGTCGGCCCCGACAACACGACCGACCGTGCGGTCCAGCACCGCTCACGTGTGGCCCGGGACCTGTTCGGCATCACCGACGCGACGCGCTACCGCAATCTCACCCAGCTCCTCCACCGGCTGCGGCGCCCGACGGTCGGCGACCGGATCGAACACGGGGGCCTGGTCTCCCTGCTGAGCGAGACCCTGCCGGGGCTCGACGAGGACGTGGTCGAGAAGGTCGCGCGCAACCTCCACGACCTCGACGCCGTACGGGACGAACTCGGCCGCCTGGAACGCACCGACGCGGCCTTGCGTACGTTCCTCACCAGTTACCGCGGCTACCTGACCGGGGTCCTGCGCACCTCCGCCAAGAGGGTGAGCCACGAGCTGGGCGTCCTCGCTCAGCGGCGCCGGGCGGCCGGAGACGCCGCACAGCGGACGAGCGACCTGAGGACGCAGGAGGAGGAGTCGGAGGGCCGACTGGAGACGCTGCGCGAAGAGGAACAGGACGCCCGGACCGACCTGGCCGCCCTGCACGCCAGTCACGCCTACCGCGGCCTGCGCGAACTGTCGGAGCGCCGCGGCACGGTCGAGGCGCTGCACACCGCCGCCGTGGCCGCGTTCACCACCCTGCGCAACGCACACGACGCGGAGGAGGGCTCGGCGGAGCGGCTGGCCGAAGGTGTCGAACACCTCGGAAGTCGGCTGGCCGAGCTGGGAACCGAACACCGGGAGCTGCTGACGCAGGCGGAGAAGGCCGGGCTTCCTACCGGCCACCTCGGCGAGGCGGTGGCTCTGCCGCGCACGGTTCTCGCCCAGGCCACCGAGCCCGAGCTGACGACTCCGGACGGGGAGACGCGCACCGTACGGCACCGGTCGGTGGCCCGAGTGGACACGGTCACGGCGCAGGAAGGGCTGCAGTCCTGGCAGAACCAGTTGGAAATCGCCGAGGCGGTCGCGAGAAACCGGGCCCGGATGGTTCAGGAGGTGACCCACCTCATCTCACGGGCGGACGAGGCCCGGACCGGGGCAGCCCAGGCTGATGCTGAGCGAGAACGGCTGGAAGGCGAGGCAGAGGACGCTGCCGGCCATCTCGACGGCAGTCGTGAGAAGGTCGCTGAGGAGAGCGGCGCCTACTCCCGTCAAGTCGCTGAGTGGACGGCACGCACGCGGAATGCGCTGGGTGCCGACTACCCGTCGCTTGACGCCGTCCATGCCGTCGTCGGACTCGAGACTTCTACCGATGCGCCGTTCGCGGACCGCACGCTGCCGCCCGATATCGACAGCCAGGCGTGGCTGACCGCTCAGGCCGCGTTGGAGCCGTACGGCGAGAAACTCACCGAACGCCGGGACGCCCTGGTACTCGGCGTCAGCCGACTCGGCGAGGAACTCGACCGCCTGGCGGAGCAGAAGCGGGACTGGGAGCAACGTACCGACCCCGAGCCACCGGCCCCGCACCATCGCGCCGCCGAAAGGAGGCCGGGCAGTGGAGCCCCTTTCTACCGGCTCGTGGACTTCGCGGACGACCTGGCTCCGGCCGACCGAGCCGGTCTGGAAGGGGCGCTGGAAGCGAGCGGAATCCTGGATGCGTGGGTGAGTGCGGACGGCGTCCTTCTCCATCCACACACCCAGGACACCCTTCTCCAGCCGGGTCCCGTGCTACCCGACGGGCCGACTCTCGCCTCGGCCCTGCGCCCAGCCCCCGAACCGGATTGCGGCGTCACCTCCGAGCAGGTGCGGAGTCTCCTGGCCACCATCGCACTCGCATCGGCACAGGAGACCTCCGCGCACAACACGGTTTTCCACGACGGCAGTTGGCGTCTGGGCGTACTCAGCGGTCGTCATGACAAGGGCGCCACCGAGTACGTGGGGGCCGCCGTACGCGCCGAGACTCGGCGACGCATCCTCGCCGATCTGGAGGAGCGGATCACGCATACGGAACAACGGCTGGCAGATGTCCGCGAGGAACTCGCCGTAGCCGATGCCATGCGCCGGGCTCTCACGCTCGCGGAACGGGACTTCCCCAGGGCACGGAATCTCGCGGACGCGTGGAGCAGGACTGAATCAGCCGAGCAGACCCTGCGCGACCTGACCGCCAAGGCGACCCGGGCGGCGCGGCTGGCCGAGGAGACACGCGCTCTCGCGGTATCGGCGCGAACCAAGGCCGAGGCCACCGCCTCCGCCCACGACCTGCCCGGCGACCCCGCCTCCCTGGACCGTGTGCACACCGCACTGGCCGGCCTGCTCAGCGGTATCGGGCATCTGCGCAGGGCCGTCAACGGCACGGGCGAGCGGCTCGGTACGAACCAGGCCGATGCCGACCGGTACGGACGCGCCCGCGAGGATCGCCTGGCCGCGGAAGAGGGCTACCGGGTCCACCTCACCGGCCTGCGCACCGCCGAACAGGACCTGCGCACCCGCGAGGAGGCCATCGGGTCGTCCGAGGAGGAGATCCTCTCCCGCGAGCAGAAGACCAAGCAGCGCATCGCGAACGCCGTACAGGCGCTCCCCGCGGCACAACGAGCTCGCGACGACTTCCACGACCTGCGCGTACGCGCGGAAGAGGACGAAAAGCGCCTGCGCGGGAACCTGGTGGATCAGGAGACCACGGTCATCGACGTCGGCAGCGCTCTTCGCGGCGCTCTCAGCCGACCCGAGGTGGTGCGCGGCGCCGGCCTCGACCGGTCCTCGCTGCCCGAGTACGTGTCGGACGATCCCGCCGCGGACGTGCGCAGCCGTCTGCGAGCGCTGCGGGCCCTCGCCGACGCCGTGGAGCAAGCCCTCGGCCGCCCGAAGGGCGAGGTGTCGGACAGCACTCTGCTCAACCGTCACACCGATCTGCGCGACCAGCTGGCCGGCGGGTTCGACGCGCAGCTGGAGGAGCGCGACGGGATCAAGGTGTGCCGCTTGGTCGACGACCACGGGTCCCATGACGTCGCAGCCGTGGGCGAGCGGATCGCCGTGCAGGCGGCGGAGGCCCGGGGACGGCTCACCGAGCGCGAACGCGAGGTCTTCCAGCGGTTCCTGACCGGCGAGCTCGGCGACCACCTCTCGGCGCAGGTCATCACCGCGGCGAACCTGGTCGCCGCTCTCAACGACACCCTGCGGACCGTGCGCACCTCCCACGGCCTCGGTGTCGAGCTGCTGTGGAAGCTGGACGAGGACGTGGACGCGGATGTGCGCGCGGCCGTCGAGCTGCTGCGCAGTCCGTCGAGCCTCAGGACGCGCGACCAGACCGAGCAGCTGCGCGAGGTGCTGCAACGCCGAATCGAGGACGCCCGCCGTGCCGACCCGTCAGCCGGTTACGCCGCCCATCTGCGGACCGCGCTGGACTACCGCGACTGGTTCCGCTTCCACACCTTCGTGGTCGAGGACGCGGCTCCGGGCCGCCGTAGGAAACTGACCGGCCGGACCGGTCTCAGCCAGGGCGAACAACGGGTCCTCTCCTACCTCGTGCTCTTCGCCGCGGCAGCCGCCCACTTCACCAGCCTCGCCGAGTCGGCACCGCATGCACCACGCCTGATTCTCCTGGACGACGCCTTCGCCAAGGTCGACGAACCCACCCACGGCCGGCTGGGCCGCATACTCGTCGACCTCGATCTCGACTTCGTCCTCACCAGCGAGCGGCTCATGGGCAACTGGCCCGAGGTTCCGTCCCTGCACATATACGAGTGCCTCCGTGATCCCCACGTACGCGGGGTGGCCACTCTTCACTACACCTGGAACGGCCGGCACCGGCGTCTGGTGTCCGTATGAGCGGGCTGCCCGCCGCGACGCGCGACTGGCTGACGGGACCTGGACTCACCCGGCTCTGGCAGGGGGCACGCAAACGCCTGGAGAGCAACGGCGTACAGGCCACGGGTTCGCTCCGACTGACCGCGATGAACGCCCAGGAACGCAACGACCTGTCTCTCCTGCTGGGCAAACCCCTCACAGGTACCGCCGTGACCATACGGCTCGACGTGCTCGACGCACGGCTACGCGCCTCGGCCGCCGGACTCGGCCTCAGACAGACCCTGGAGGAACTCGGCCCGCCACTCACCGACCGCCGTGCCGCCCGCGCGGACGTGGCGGCACGGCGGGAACAGGTGTGGTCGTCTCTTGCTTCGTCACTGGACGCCTCCCCACTCGCCGACCAGGAATGGCCCCGGCAGTGGTACGACCTGCTGCGCCGTTCCGGTGTTCCGAGAGGAGTGACGCCCGAAGCGGCGATATGGACACTCCAGCAGGCGGTCCAGGTCCTCACCGTTCTCCTCGGACCCGACGGACCTGAACGCAACGGCACACGCGGTCGAGGAGAACTCGCCGCCATGACGACCGGCTCCGCGCACGGCCTCGACGACGGCACCTGGCTCGCACGCCTCGTCCAACGCGGGGTCGCCCTCGCCCACGGCACCGAGTTCCCCGACGACGCGGCCGGCCGACGCGCTCTGTGGCGGCTGGTGTCCGTCACGCCGGACGAGGTCTCCAGCACGGTGCTGACGTACGGACTGCGACCCGACGGCGAGGGCTGGCGGGAGCGTGCTCTGCGGGAGCGAGCCGACCATCACGCCGAAGTGCACGTCACACCACGCGACCTGCATGACCTCCGGCTGCAGCTCCCCGCCGGAACGCTCATCCACATCTGTGAGAATCCGCGCGTGGTGGAAGCCGCGGCGGACGCGGCCTGCGTCCAGCCCCTGGTGTGCACCTCCGGCAGCGCGGCCACCGTGGTCTTCACTCTTCTCGACGCCCTCGCCGCCACGGGTTGCCGCTTCGCGTACCACGGCGACTTCGACTGGCCTGGGATCGCTCTGGCCAACCGGGTCATCCGCCGCTACGAAGCCCGGCCGTGGCGCATGGGCACCGCGGACTACGAGCACCTGGCCGCTCGCAGTCAGGCCGAGGGCATCCCACAACTGGCCCTCGACGGCCAGCCGGTCGACGCGGAGTGGGACCCGGATCTCGCTCCCGCCATGACCGCCCTCGGCGTCGCACTCCATGAGGAGGCCACTCTCGACCTTCTGGTGGACGACCTGTCACGTCAGACGTAGGGATGTCGGCGCCATGCTGGGCTCTGGGAGCCATCTGGGAGCCGACCCGCTCCCCAAGCCCCTTCGACACCAACCGACACCACCCCACCCCAACGCCCTGAACAGGCAAAACAGCAAGCCAACCGGTGATGATCACGCCCGACCCTCATTCGGGACGAAGAGGTCGTGGGTTCAAATCCCGCCACCCCGACAGCCGAAACACCAGGTCAGGGGCCTGATCCGCGAGAGCGGGTCAGGCCCCTGAGTGGTTTCCGGGGGCGGCGGGGAGCCGACTTCGGGATCCGGCTCCTAAGTCACGCAGTTCGGCGCACGACCTGATCGTCGACGACCAGACGTGTCGGGGCCTCGTCTCAGGCGTCCGCGTCCAGGCCGACGCGTGTGACGGGGCCGAGGTGGACTGGCCGGGCTGGGCCCCGCATACGCAGGTTCCGATGACCTGCTGACGCCGCAGTGGTTGACCGCCTCGCTTCCGAAACGCCGCATTCGGAGTGCATGAATAACTGTGTTCGCGGCCTGAGGTTTTAGCAGCCATCGCGGACAGGGTTTTTGTCGGCGGCATACAGGGGAGATATTCGACGCACGCAGGACATGGTTACGTGCTACTGTCGAACCCAGTTGCAGTTTTGGTACCCAAAAACTTCAAGCGCCTCCTGTCGGCCGCATGCCGTACGGAAGCGCCTTGTATTTCCGGTCATTTTCCGGGCGGGGCATCATCGCGGCGACACGGCATCCGTACGGTACGGATGCCGGTGTACTGCCCTAAGGAGATATGACATGGCTGCTGGCACTGTGAAGTGGTTCAACGCAGAAAAGGGTTTCGGCTTCATCGAGCAGGACGGTGGCGGCCCTGACGTGTTCGCCCACTTCTCGAACATCGCCGCCCAGGGCTTCCGCGAGCTCCAGGAGGGCCAGAAGGTCTCCTTCGACATCGCGCAGGGCCAGAAGGGCCCGACGGCCGAGAACATCGTTGCCGCCTGACGCTGACGCGTAATACGTAGCTGGGGCCCGCGTCCCTCGGGGTGCGGGCCTCAGCTGCATGCGCTTCTCAGGGTTCTTACCCGCATCTGCGTCTCTCGCATTTTTTCACGTCAGCTCGTGCCGACAATTCTTTTGTCGTGAGCCAAGTTGCCTGCTTTCGCATTTCATTCGGCCCGTGCCTGTGATTCCCCACGCTGCTTCTCCATGCGGGAATTCCTCGATACGCGCCGTATCAAAGGAAGGTTCTCAATGAACCCCACGCGCACGAACAGCCGTTCTTCCCGCACACGCCGCGACGGCGGCCACACGTACGACTCCTCCGCCGGAACGGGCCGGGGCGGTCGCTCGGGTTCGTCCACGCCGAGCCGGTCGGGAGGTCCGAGCCGGTCGGGAGGATACGGCAGGCGTCCCGCCACCGGGCAGGGCGAGTTCGCCCTGCCCAAGACGATCACTCCGGCGTTGCCCGCCGTCGAGGCATTCGCCGACCTGGCCCTGGACCGGCGCCTCCTGGCCGCGCTCTCCGCGCAGGGCGTGTCCGTCCCGTTCCCCATCCAGGGCGCGACGCTGCCGAACTCCCTGACGGGCCGCGACGTCCTGGGCCGCGGCCGGACCGGCTCGGGCAAGACCCTGGCCTTCGGCCTGGCCCTGCTGGCCCGCACCGCCGGGCAGCTCGCCGAGCCCCGGCAGCCGCTGGCGCTGGTCCTGGTCCCCACCCGGGAACTGGCCCAGCAGGTCACCGACGCGCTCACCCCCTATGCCCGCGCCGTGAAGCTGCGCCTGGCCACCGTCGTCGGCGGCGTGCCGATCGGTCGGCAGGCGAACGCGCTGCGAAGCGGCGTCGAGGTCGTAGTGGCCACCCCCGGCCGCCTCAAGGACCTCATCGACCGCGGCGACTGCCGGCTGAACCAGGTGGCGATCGCCGTCCTGGACGAGGCCGACCAGATGGCCGACATGGGCTTCATGCCGCAGGTCACCGCGCTCCTGGACCAGGTCCGCCCCGAGGGACAGCGGATGCTGTTCTCCGCGACCCTGGACCGCAACGTCGACCTGCTCGTCCGCCGCTACCTCACCGATCCCGTCGTCCACTCGGTGGACCCGCCCCAGGGCGCGGTCACCACGATGGAGCACCACGTCCTGCATGTGCACGGCGCGGACAAGCAGCGGCTGACGACGGAGATCGCGGCGCGCGACGGCCGCGTGATCATGTTCCTGGACACCAAGCACGCCGTGGACCGCCTCACCAAGGAACTCCTCAACTCCGGTGTCCGGGCGGCCGCCCTGCACGGCGGGAAGACGCAGCCGCAGCGCACCCGCACCCTCGCCCGGTTCAAGACTGGGCACGTCACCGTCCTGGTCGCCACGAACGTCGCCGCGCGTGGCATCCACGTCGACAACCTCGACCTCGTCGTCAACGTGGACCCGCCGACCGACCGCAAGGACTACCTCCACCGCGGCGGCCGCACCGCGCGGGCCGGCGAGTCCGGCAGCGTCGTCACCCTGGTCACCGCCAACCAGCGCCGCGACATGACCCGCCTCATGACGGCCGCCGGGATCGTGCCCGAGACCACCCGGGTCCGCTCCGGCGAGGAGGCGCTCGCCCGGATCACCGGCGCGCGGACCCCCTCCGGCGTTCCTGTGACGATCACCGTGCCGCCCGCAGAGCAGCGTAAGCGCGGCACGACCTCGCGCGGTCGGCGCGGTCCCGCCTCAGCCGCCCGGCGCTCTGGCGGGCGGAGTTCCGTCCTCGGCGCGGCCGCCTGAGCGCCTCGTGATCCGGAAGCTGACCCATCTCCTCAGGAGGCACGTTGTGACGCTGGTCCAGATGCAGCCCCGCTCGACGGACACGGCCCTCGTACCCAGGACGGTGGTCGACGCCGTGGACACGGCCGGACTACAGGTCTGCGATGACATGACCGTCGAGGTGGCCCTGTCCGTCATGGCCGCGGCCCGCACCGGGCACTTGCTCATCTGCGACAACGACGGCCAGTGCACCGGCCTAGTCACCCGGGCCCAGCTCACCGCCGTCCGCGACAGCGCCGTCTACACGGACCGGCTCCAGCTGCGCGACCTCTCCGGCGACGGCGGGCCGCTCACCTCGGCCACCGCGTTGACGATCGGGCGGGCGGTACGTCCCCGGACGGTCACCCCGTCCGTCGTGCGCGAGCAGGCCGACGCCCACGGCGCCCCCGCGCCCATCCTCGTCCTCGCGTGAACCGCCTCACCACGGCGGAACCATCCCCTTCCTCTCCCTGTGAGGCATCGTGCGCTGTGTCATCGCCCGCTTCCCGTTCGACCTCTCCAAGAGCGGCGTCCTGGAGACCATGCGGGGCGTGAAGCCCGAAGAAGTCGTCGGCGAGTCCGTGATCATCGGCCGCCGCGCCTACCCCGTCAAGCAGGTCGGTCAGGCCATCACACGTCAGGACCGCCGCGACTTCAGCGCCGGTGAAGTCCTCCGCGCCATGACCAAGCTCGGCTTCACCTGTCGCGGCCTCCCCCAGAACACCGCACCCGCCCGCGGCCTCGACGCCCTCCAGCACGCCTCCGCGATGCTCGGCGCCCCGGCAGCGGCCTGACCGTGGCACGCGGGCGAACGTGAGCTGACACTCGGGCCCTCTCGCCTATTCGGTGGAGGGGCTTCCCCAAGGGCGCGAAGTCAGTTATCGGAGTAGCTGAAGTCGCCCATGGTCCAGGCGCTGACGTCCGCGATCGAGACGCGGTACATCCCGCCCGTCTCCGGGATCCCCACCGTGCCATGAAGGATCCGCGCCATGTGGAAGTGCAGATACGCGGGCTGCCCGTCCCTCCGTGTCGTAGCGGTGAAGACGGCGGAGAACTCTCCGAGGCGGTCGGAGTCCGCCAGGACCTCCGAGACCCGCTGCCTCCACACTGCTTCGGGCGCCAGTCGACCGGTGATGACAGCGCCACCGGTGACCACCGTCAAGGACATCTGATTGTTCTGCCCGGACTCCACCAGCGTGGCAACGTCAACGAGCAGTTCGTCAAGCTTCGACATGGGAGCCGATCTTATTCACGGTTCGTACCGTCGTCCCCTCAACCGGTCGTGCCACCGGGCGAGAAGGGCCGTCACCGAAGCCTCCGGTGCCGCCGTCGAGGTTGGGGTGCACATGCGGAGGACGGGTCAGGAGGAGGCGGTCTCGCGCCGTGGCTGGTGGAGTTCGGCTCTCCCGAAGAGGAGGGCATATCCGGAGGGGAGCTGGTTGATGATGCGGTCGAGGAGTTCGGGTCCGGCGAGCTGGGATACGACGGAGAGGACGGCGCCGACGTTCCAGCGGGTGGCTGCGGGTGTGCTGTCGGTGCGCTGGGCGAGGTCCTTGACGAACTCCCACCCGGTGAGGGGTGTGACGGCGGGGACCTGGGCGGTGAGGACGAGGGCGGCCTCGACGGGGAGCCGGGCGGCGAGGTCGACGCGTTCGTCGGCGACGAGCTGTCGTCCCAGCGCGGCGAGCACGCGGCGGACGGCTTCGTCGGCGCGTTCGAGGGTCGGGTGGGCGCCCTCGTAGCGCACGCACTCGAGCATCTGGGCGTAGGGCGCCGCGGCGGTGAGGCTCTCGTGGGCGAGTGCTGTCCGCGACCACCCCCGACACGCCTTCGCACAGCTCCAGCGAGGAAGCGCTCACCGCCCTCCTCCCCCTGCGTGAGCTGCGCGAACAGCTAGCCGCATGGGAGCCCGGACTCATCGAGACCGCCCGGGACGCCGACGCCAGCCGGGCCGACCTCGCCCACCCCTTCGGCGTCACCAGCCGCCAGGCCGCCGAACGCCGCTACCTCCGCGTACGCCCCGGCAACCCCGGCACCACCGGAGAGCAACGCGTCCAGACGATCCGCGACCGCCGCGCCGCCGACCGCACCGTCATGACCTGGGCCCGATCGAACGCCGCCGACCTGCGTCAACTCGCTGGACAGATCAGCGCCCTCGACACCCTGCCCCCGGACGCACAGGCCGACCTGTCCGCGGCCCTCGCGAACAGCGACCCCGCCCTGCTCCTCGAACCGCTGGTACACACCCACGCCCACCTCGCCGCCCTCCAACCCGACCGGGCCACGCGCGTCGGCGACCTGACCCGTCGCACCGAAGACCTCCGCGACGAAAGCGACCAACGCCGCTCCCGCACCTCACAGCCCTGACTCGGAACCTCGCAGGCCCTGCCCGCCCATCGCGAGCCCTCGCCACCGCCCGGCCCGCCCTTCGCATCACTGTTCGAGGTCGATTACCTGACCACCGAGCATGCGAAAATCTATGTCGGCTGGAGTAGACATTGGGTGCTGGCGTAGCTATGGTTTCTCTCGTAACCCAGAGAGACAGACAGGGCCCGGCAGAAACGAACTGCCGGGCAAGCGGTACCAGCAGGACAAGTGGTTGTAGTTCGCAGGACGGTGCGGCGGTGGAGTTTCGAAGCCAAGGTTTTCGCAGGACGGCGACGGGACTGACGGCCGGACCGGGTGGCCCGCAGTGATCAGGGGCCGCCGTGAGCGGGACCGCGGTTATGTGCAGGTGCGGTACCCGTGAGTGCAGTGCGCAGTACCCAGCAGTGAAGTCAGTGAGCGGTACTCCTGGTGAAGGCGTCGGCTGCGGACGCGCGCACCGGGAAATCCGGCAGCGGGGTTCCAAGCCAGAGCAGACGCAGGACAGGCAACGGGCTGGCTGTCGAAGAGTGGCGCTGCCACAGGCCACTGAGCAGTTCGCATCACCCGCAGTACCCGTAGTAAGTAGTTGATCACCGAGGAAGAACGGAGGAACCCGCGCCATCAGGATCGCCCGGGCGGAAGTCTGAGTCCGGGTACCGCAGGACATCGATAGTGAGGTGGTCTCCGGTCAAGCAACCGCGATCCCCGCAGTCCCGGCAGCAGTCAGGTCGGGTACGCGGACACAGAAGGCCGGCGCAGTATCAGGGCCGGCAGGTGGTGTAGTAGTTCCTTCGGGGCCCTGGTGCCGTTACGGTGCCAGGGCCCCTCAACGCGTTTCCCAGAGAGGTGCAAATGACAGCAGATGACTCGTACGGCCGTCTCGACGACGACGACTACCCCGCCTACACCATGGGCAGGGCCGCCGAAATACTCGGCACCACACAAGGATTCCTCCGCGCCATCGGCGAAGCCCGCCTCATCACCCCGCTGCGCTCGGAGGGCGGCCACCGCCGCTACTCCCGCTACCAGCTGCGCATCGCCGCCCGCGCCCGCGAACTGGTCGACCAGGGCACGCCCATCGAGGCCGCCTGCCGCATCATCGTCCTCGAAGACCAGCT
Organism: Streptomyces sp. O3; assembly: GCF_054788135.1. NCBI lineage: Bacteria > Bacillati > Actinomycetota > Actinomycetes > Kitasatosporales > Streptomycetaceae > Streptomyces > Streptomyces sp. O3. Next base: position 78,739 of record NZ_JBTVYK010000005.1, on the reverse strand, counting down.
CGAAGAGGCACAGCGCATGAACGCCGAATACCGCCGCGCAGCCACATCGGCCGTGCCACCGGCCGCGCCTTGAGGCGAGTCCGCCCCCCGTCGGAATCGACCCACGGGTGCGGCCCGACGGCCTGGCGGCGGATACTCGCGAGCGAGGCCCGCGCGAGGCCCGCCCCCATGTCAGCACTGCGCATGGCCTGGTAGATGCCGTATGCCCGGCCCACGCGGAGCACTCAATCCGGCGCAGTGAGCTTCAGTCAGCGCTGTTGGCGCCGACCGGAGAGTTCATGTGCGGAACTGCGCATCAGGCCGTCGACGTCTGGCGAGACTGCCCCGTTACCTTCTAGACGGCCCCGATCTTGGGGCTCCCGGCCTTCTGGCCCGGCATGACTTTTGCCCCCTGTCGACCATGCCCCGGGGGGTGGTGTCACCGGGTCGGGAGGCGCCGGTAGATCGCTAATAGGGGCAGGAGCGCCGGTCCGCCGGCAACGCTCTTCGTCACGTGGTTGCCGGATGCCGACGCCGTGCCTTGGGCGGGAAGACAAGACCCTCCCAGGAGGAGTGAAGTGATCGACATCCGCGACGTGGCCGTCTTCCTCGGCCTCGACGTCGGCAAGGGCGAACACCACGCCACCGGCCTCATGCCGGACGGCAGGAGCGTCGTCGACAAGCCGCTGCCGAACAGCGAGCCGAAGATGCGGGCCATGCTCGACAAGCTCACGGCCAAGTACGGCCGGGTCCTGGTCGTCGTGGACCAGCCCGCCTCGATCGGTGCTCTGCCACTGGCCGTAGCCGCGACGCGGGCTGCGAGGTGGCGTATCTGCCGGGCCTGACGATGCGGCGGATCGCGGACCTCTATCCAGGTGAGGGCAAGACCGACGCCCGCGACGCGGCGATCATCGCGGACGCCGCCCGCACCATGCCCCACACGCTCCGCTCGATCGAGCTGACGGACGAAACCATCGCCGAACTCCACATGATCGTCGGGTTCGACGACGACCTCGCGGGCGAAGTCAACGGACAGGCCCTGGAGCACCCGGCCGACCAGCAGTGGCCCCGCGTCCCAGGCGACGGCCGCCAGCAGCGCCCCGGCGCGGCGGGCCGCCCACCCGGTAGCCCCGAACAGGTGAGATAACCCGAACGGGTGACGCGGAAAACAGGCGGGAATTCCCGGTGCGGCAGGGCTGTACGCGTGTGGCCGCGTCCGTTTGAACAGGCACGGAAAGCCTGCCCGTTCCTACGGTGAGAGGCGACAGCGAGGGGGAGCAACAGGAACGGAGTACGGAGCATGGGCGACGAGGCGATCTACACCGAGCTGGACCGGCGCGCGGCCGGCGTGTCCGACCAGGTGGTGGCCTGGCGCCACCACCTCCACCAGCACCCGGAGCTGTCCAACCGGGAGACGAACACCGCCCGGTACATCGCCGACCACCTGCACTCCCTCGGCCTGGACGAGGTCCGCACCGACATCGCCGGGCACGGCGTGATCGGCGTCCTGCGCGGCGGAAAACCCGGCGACCGGGTCATCGCGCTGCGCGGCGACATCGACGCCCTGCCGGTCAAGGACCTCAGCGGGGTCGACTTCGCCTCCGCGGTCGTCGACGAGGACTACCCCGGCGGCCCGTTCCCCGTCTCCCACGCCTGCGGCCACGACTGCCACACCGCGATGCTCATGGGCGCCGCCACCGTCCTGGCCGGAGTACGCGAACAGCTCACCGGCACCGTCCTGTTCGTCTTCCAGCCCGCCGAGGAGGGCCCGCCCGTCACCGAGAAGGGCGGCGCCCGCGAGATGGTCGACCAGGGCGCGTTCAACGATCCGGCCCCCACCATGGCGTTCGGCATGCACGTCACCCCCTACCCCCAGGGCTACGTCGGCTACCGGGTCGGCAACCAGTACGGCGCCTCCTGCCTGATCAGGATCGTCGTCACCGGCGAGCAGGTCCACGGCTCCACCCCCTGGCAGGGCACCGACCCCATGCCCGCCGTCGGCGGCATCCTCACCGGCATCGGCCAGCTCTACCGCCAGCTGCCCGCCTTCGACCCGGTCACCGTCACCATCGGCCACATCGAGGACGTCGGCCGCTTCAACATCATCGGCGAGACCGTCACTCTGTGGGGCACCATCCGCTGCACCGTCGAGACCGACATGAGCGACGTCCAGAAACGCCTCACCGCACTCGCCGAGCACACCGCCCAGGCGTACGGCTGCACCGCCGCCGTCGACTGCCTCCAGGACGTCCCCGCCGTCCACAACAAGGCCGAATGGGTCGAGGCCGGCCTGCCCACCTTCCGCCGCGTCGTCGGAGACGACAAGGTCGTCGAGACCTCCCCCACCCTCGGCTACGACGACGTCTCCGAGTTCGTCAACCGCTACGGCGGCCTGTACGTCATGCTCGGCGTCCAGGACGCCGAACTGAACCAGGACGGCGCCCCCGTCCCCGTACCCGGCGGACGCGGCCTGGTCACCAACCACAACCCCCACTTCTACGCCGACGACTCCACCCTCGTCACCGGCGTCCGCCTCCACGCCCACACCGCCTACGACCACCTCACCGGCACGCTCACACCCGGCCAGGCAGACTGACCCTGGGCGTCATGACCGGTCCCCGGCCGCCCGCCAGAACGCTCGTGACCAGCGCCGCCGCGTACCCGGCGCTGCTGTGACCGGTCGCGATAGACGACATCGGCGGAGTACGCCAGAACCTTGCTCAGGCCGATGCGACTGAGCGCGACAGCGCGGGCCGTCCGGCCAGGTAGGCGCTGGGATTCGGCGGCGCCGGCGATCAGCCGCCGTGGAGCCCCCACTCGTCGAGGCCGCCGTACACATGGGCTTCAAGGCATCGCGGAGCGTCCATGCCGACGGCCTCGCCTCGGTAGAGGGCGATGAGCGAGTCCTTGCCCCGCCACCACGTGTCCGTCACGCCCTGCACTTCAGGCACCGGCTCGAAGCCGACGAGGTCCAATGACTCGACAGCCTTCCCCTTGATCCTTGTCACCGTCTTGGCACAGCGACCGGCATGGGCGGCGAGCGCCAAGGACTCCACCCATCCGTCTGTGCTGGCATGCAGCGGTGTCCAGCGGTAGGCATCGATCCCGAACGCGCCGTCGGGGCCGATCTTGAATCCGTAGGCCATGGACACCCGGCAGCTTCCTGCCCGAAACAACCAGCCCTCAGCGGCGGAGCCCTTGGGACAGCCGGCGTCCAGAATGCGCGGACCGCCCTCGTAGAACGGGGCAGGCGGCAGCGCGAGACCGCCCCATCGGTCCTGGAAGGCCGCGGCCCGGTCGATCTCCACGGCCGGGACCCCGTGCTCGATCCACCTCCCCCGACGCTGCCCGATGCCCTGCCGAGGAACACGAACGCCGTCCACCTCGATGAACCTCTTGGCTCGGTCGCTCAGGCCAGCAGGTGCAACCGGGATGGGCGACATAGGAGTGGCGGCCGTCATGGTGCCGGAGTCTAGTGGCGGGGGCCAGACGCGCTTCGGGTGTCAGTCGTCGCGACCAGGTGGCAGCTATCGCGACCAGGCACAGCTGCCGACCACCCCGACAGAGAAACACCGGGTCAGGTCCGGTGCTGAGAAATCAGCACCGGACCTGACTCGCGTGAGGAGGGCATCGACAGCCTCATCGCCACCGCCCGTCGCCAAGACGCCAACGGCGGCCCCGACCTGCTGTCCACGCTCCTGGCCTCACCTCTGACCGACACCGAGGTACGAGACGAATGGTCACCTCCTCTTCGCCGGCACCGAGACCGTCGCCTCCACCCTCAGCTGGGCCTTCCACGACATCGCCCGGCACCCCACGGCTACGCCCTCCACCGCGACCCTCGTCTCTTCCCCCACCCCATCCGCTTCGATCCCGACCGGCCCCACCACACACTCCTGCCGCCGGCCTTCATCCCCTTCGGCGCCGGCGGCCGCAAGCGCATAGGCGACACTTACGCCGTCACCGAGAGCGTCATCACCCTCGCCACCGTCCTGGCTCGCTGGCATCTCGCCCCGGTCGCCCACCACACCCCCAAGCCGTCACCGTCAGGCATGCCCCACCCCGACCACCTGCCCATGACGCCCCACGCACGCTGCCCAGCCAGGCTCAGACGATGAGGGGGAGCGACGTGAGGCCGCGCATCAGTCGGGTGTGGCGCCACTCCAGCCGCTCGGCGGGAACCGCCAGCCGGGCGTCGGGGAAGCGGGAGACGACGGCTCGGAGCGCCAGCTCGGCTTCGGCTCGGGCAAGGGGGGCGCCGAGGCACCGGTGGACGCCGTGGCCGAAGGCGAGGTGCCCGGCGGCCTGGCGGGCGAGATCGAGCCGGGTCGGGCCGGGGAAGCGGGCGGGGTCGTGGTTGGCGGCGCCGGGGGCGATGAGGACCGGTACGCCCGCGGGGATCTCCGTACCGCCCAGCGTGAGGGGTTCGGTGCTGTAGCGGAAGGTGGCGATCCCGACGGGTGAGTCGAAGCGCAGCAACTCGTCCAGCGCGCCGCCGATGAGCTGTGGCTCGGCCGTCAACCGCGCGAGCGAATCCGGGTGTTGCAGCAGGGCCAGGACCGCGTTGCCGATGAAGTTGGTCGTGGTCTCGTGGCCCGCTACGAGGAGGAGCACGGCGAGCGATACGAGTTCGTCCTCGGTCAGCCGGTCCTGGCCGTCGCGTACCGCGATGAGTTCGTCGAGCAGGTCCCCGGCCCGCGAGCGGGATTCAGACGCGCGGCGTTTGGTGGCGACGAGGTCGGTCATGTACTCGGCGACGGCGTGTGAGGCGCGGTCGATGCGTCGGGTGTCTCCGGCGGCGAAGAGGTCGTTCGACCAGGCGCGCACGCGCTGACGGTCGGCCGACGGCACCCCCAGCATCTCGCAGATGACGGTGACCGGCAGCGGCACCGCGAGGCTCGCGACCAGGTCCACCGGTCCGTGCGCGGGCCAGTCGTCGAGCAGCTCGTCGACCAGGCCCGCGATGTACGGGCGCAGGCGCGCGACGGCCCCGGTGGTGAACGCCTTCGTCACCAGCGCCCGCAGCCGGGTGTGCCGTGGCGGGTCGGTGGCGAGCATGCTCTGGGCGACGGCCGGATGGAGGTCGCGCCCCGACGGCCGGTCGGCGAAGAACCGCACGGTGTCCTTCGACAGCCGGGGGTCGGCGAACGCCTCCCGCGCCTCCGCGTACCCCGTGACCAGGTAGCTGTAGTGCCCTCCCGAACCGGTGGGCACCCTCTGGACCGGGGCCGCGTCTCGCAGCCGGGCGTAGGTCGGGTAGGGGTCGGCGAAGAACCTCGGGTCCCGCAGCGGGTCGGTCACGTCCGCGCGTCCGTTCCGGCGGGCGCCAGGTCGCCGCCACCGCCGCCGTCGCCACCGCCGCCGTCGCCGCCATCACCGTGGTCGTGGTCGCGGTCATCGTCCCCACGCGCGATCCCGTCCCGCGCATAGGCGTCGGCGACGAGGAGCAGCCACTCGGTCTCGGCGCGGAGGTCGCCCGCGCGGGCGGCGGTCCGGGCCGCGCTGTCAGCGGCGGTATCAGGCGACGGCCGCGGCTCGTCCCCCGACTTCTTCGCTCGTACGGCGGCGCGCAGCACCGCGGCCTCCACGACCGCGTGTCCTTCCGGGGTGTCCGTCAGGCCGCGCGCGTCGACGGCCCGCTGGGCACGTTCCTGGACGTACCGCGAACGGTGGGGGCGGAGTGCGAGCGCGCCGTCGTTGATCTCGATCACGCGGCGGTGCAGGAGGAAGTCGGTGTCGGAGTCGGTCCGGTGGCGCCGCTCGCCGGAGGGGGCTCCGGCCTCGGCCGAGGCCGTCAGGACCACCTCGGGTGTCGCGCCGGTGACGTCCGCCCACAGCGGGCCGAGTGCGGCGTACGACCGCGACTCCCAGCGCCGTCGCAGGAACTGGCTGACCGGCCAGGCGACCGCGGGGAGGGTGAGGCCCACGGCCATGAGGAGTACGGCCAGGGCGGGCGCGGTCACGCTGAATCCGCAGCGGAGGGGAGTCACGGGCGTCGAACACCGGCCGCCGTCCGGCACGAACCCCCATCCGAGCCCGACGGACAGCAGGGCGAACACCTTGTACGCGGCGTAGAGCAGCGCGAAGACACAGCCGGACGCGGTGACCCGGAGTCCGACGCGCTGGCTCCTCCGCCGTGCGCGCTGGGACTGCTTCCAGGTCTGCTGGCCGAAGTCCTTCACGGTGACGCCCAGATACGAGATGTAGATCAGCACGTACAACGCGTACAGCTGGGGCGACCGGCCGGTCAGCTGCTCGGCGACGAAGAACACCGTCATCCCGGCGACGGCGATCCCGAGGAACAGCACCCGCAGCCGGATGCCCCGCCGGGCCGCGTCGGGCTCCAGGTTGAGCTGGAGCATGAACGCCAGCACCGAGGTCGCGGCGGCCAGCGTGAACGAGTTGCTGAGCAGACGCCCCACATGCGGCACGACGCTCTCGACCGCGTTCTCCACGAACGGCACGTACGAGAGGAAGGCGAGCGCGAACGAGACCAGCAGCACGACCATGGGCCAGGTGCCGGTCGGCCGGTCGCCGCCTCGTCCGCGGGCCCAGTAGCCGGCGGCGAGGAGAAGCACGACGGCCACGCCCGAGAACAACAGGTCGATCATGGGTGCCGATGGCCTTTCCTGGTGGGTCTGATCCTGGTGGGTCTGATCCTGGCGGGTCTGGCAGCCCCGGCGGGCTTGGCCCTGTCGGCCCTGTCGGCCCTGTCGGGCCTGGCGAAGAGGGCTTCCCAGCGCTCGGCGCCCTGCGCGGGCTCGCTGGGGGGAAGTTCGCGTCCCCGATAGACGCGCTGCCGTATGACGGTCGCCATCATCTCGGCCTCGCGCTCGTCGTCCGTCGAGTAGCTGGTGCGCCCGTTCATCCGCTGGACGAGGGTGGGGCTGAAGCCGACGGCGGCGAGGGCGTCGGCGCCCAGCTCCAGGCTGCCGGGGTGGTCGCAGATGATGTGACTGACCTCGTGCGCGAGTATGTGGTTCTGGTGCAGCGTGGACGTCCCCTCCTCGTAGAAGAGGAGGTCGACCTCCGGCGTCTCCAGCCGGATTCCGCACGGCGCGTCGATCGCGCCGAGCGTGCTCAGGGGTCTGAGGAGGATCGGACGGCCGCGCAGCGCCGCCACGGCGTCGCACAGGTCGCGGGTGTTGAAGCGGTGGGGGAGCCGAAGGGCCGCTACGCGTTCCTCGCACGCGCTACGGAGCCGCTCAAGGTCCATCGTCCGTCCTGACGCTGTCCGGTCCGGGGCCGGGTCCGGTTCCGGGGCTGGCCGCGTGGGCGGCGAATCGCTCGAAAGGGTAGACGAATACTCGGGCCTCGGCCAAGGGGATCCAAGCCCTTGGCCGGTCCCTGGCCGGTCCCTGGCCGGTCCCTGGCGGAAGGTCCGGGTGACGAGGAGCGCTAGTCGTCCAGGTTTAGGTTGTTCGGCGCGGATTGGGGCGTGGACTCGGAGTCGGAGTCGGAGTCGGGCGCGGGTTCGCCCGGCAGTCCCTCCAGGATCCGGGCCTGCTCGATCACCGCCGTCACCATCTGCAGGGTCTCGGTGCTCAGGCCGTTGGCGCGCAGGGCGACGGTACGGACGTTCTGGTCTCGCATCGCGGCGAGTACGGCGATCTCCGCCCGCGTGCGACGGGCGGCCTCCTCGTCGACGAAGTACCCGGCGGGCACACCGAAGAAGTCGGCGAGCGCCTTGATGGTGTGCCGGGTGGGATTCTTCTTGGCGCCGGTCCGCAGCTGCTGGATCGCGCTCGCGGTGAGCCCCTTGCCCTGGCCCCCCGACGCCTCCTGGATGCCCTCGGCGACCTCGGCGTACGTATAGGGCCCGCGATGCCGCGGGTGGACCTCCTTGAAGAGGTAGTCCAGCAGCTCGGCGAACGTGCGCGGCTCTTCCTCTGTCACGTCCGTACATCCTTAGTCTTGATCGTCACCGCGCCCACTCTGGTGTGGGTCGAGAGGTGAACGCGGCAGCCCCTCACCACTCTAGTTGACGTCCGCCCGCGACCAGGGTGTAGGTTCACACCCGAGCCCCTCACACCAGAGTGTTGCGCCACTGGTCACGCACTGGTCGGGGGTATCCGGTGCGCTGGGGTGCAGCAAAACCCGCGATGAGAGGGGCCGGGTTCCACGGGGGTGGACCCGGCCATCCTCAACCCTCAAGGTTAAAGATTCAACCGGGTGCTGCCGCCCGGCCGGGCACGGCCGCCGCGGCCGACCGGAATCACGCGTGCGCACCCGCCCCCACCAGGCGCGATGCCAGCTCCTTCGCGACTGCTCCGGACTGATTTCAGCGTTTAGAGCGCGACGTTCAGGGTTTGCGCGCCCGGCTCCTTCGCCCTGTTGTCCCGCCCCGCCGGGCGGCGGACATTACCCGGCGGTGGCGCCCGCGATGCCGCGAGGCGCGTCCCCCACCCCGAAGAAGGAGCGAACGTGAACAGGAACGCGAACAGGAACGCGAACAGGAACGCGAACAGGAACGCGAACAGACGGATACGTACCGTCCTGACGGCACTCGGCGCGGCGGTCGCCGTTTCCGCCGCGGTGCTCCCGGCGAGCAGTGCCGGGGCCGCGGCCCCGCCGCCTCCAGGGCGGGAACTGAAGCAGGTCGTGAGCGGCGCGATGCAGGGCAGCCTCGGCGGCCAGGCCAGGGAGGGCTACGGGCTGACGGCGTCGGCGAAGCTGGACGTCCTGGTCGAGCCGCAGCGGTGGTCCGCCGACGGCACGTGGACGTTCGGGAGTTCGGCGTTCCTGATCCCCCGCGGCGTCGAGACCTCCCCCGTGGTCTCGTTGTTCGTCGCCCGGCGTTCGGGCGACTCCTGGCAGGTCGGTCTCCAGGGCGCCCCGGCCTTCGCCGCGCTGTCGCACCGTGCGCCCTCCTCGGTGGTCAAGGACTCCGAGCGCGCCCCGTTCGCCCGTACGTCGTCGCCCGAGCCGCTCGCGGCCACCGGGCTCTCGCTGCCGTGGCGCGAGAACACCGGCTGGGCCCACTGGGGTGTGCACGGCAACAGCGGCACGTCCCGCCCGTACAACTCGATCGACTTCTACGGCGGCGACGGCAACGTACGGGCCTCGCGGGCCGGGACGATGTACCGGCACTGCACCAGCGGTGGCCGCTGGCCGTACATCACGGTGATGCACGACAACGGCTACACCACCGGCTACTACCACCTGCGCGACACCACCGACAAGTCCTCGGGAAGCGCGGTGGCGCACGGCGAGTACCTCGGCAGGATCGCGGAGGAACTCCCGTGCGGCGGCTCCGCCAACGGCGACCACACGCACTGGACCCTGTGGTCGGGGTCGGGCGGCAACACCCCGGTGGCGGTGCGGGGCAGGGAGATCGGCGGCTGGACCTGGTGGGAGGGTTCGTCGGCCTACCAGGGGTACGCCGAGCGGGGCGGCACCCGTATCTACCGCAACCGGTGCTGCAACCTCGTCAACTACGGAGGCGGCGGCGACCCCGGCAGGATCTTCGAGAACACGGACAACGTGAACATCCCTGATCTAGGGCAGGCCGAGTCGTCCATCACTGTGAGCGGGATCAGCGGAAACGCGCCCGCGTCCCTGTCGGTGTACCAGGACGTCCACCACACCTGGCGCGGCGATCTGCGGATCGACCTCATCGGGCCCAGCGGTACGGCCTACCGGCTGCGCACGCCCGACCCCGACGACAACGGCGACATCATCCACGAGACCGACACGGTCGACGCCTCGGCGGAACCGGCGAACGGCGTCTGGAAACTGCGGATCAAGGACACGGCGGTCAACGACAGCGGCTACCTCGACGCGTGGACGTTGACCTTCTGACCCTGGCCTTCTGACCCTGGCCTTCCGACCCTGGCCTTCTGACCCTGGCCTTCCGACCACACGTGGGGGCCAGGCGTCCGGGTGCGGCGCGGGAAGCGAGTTGGTTCGCTGTTCTCGACTGCGCCCGCGGCCCCCGGTACCTTCGTGCTCGCCTGAGTACGAAGGTACCGGGGGCAGGAGGACCGCGCACATGGTGACCAGTACGCGCACCACGCCCGGCCACGGGCAGCCGGACCTGCTGCACGCCGACTCCTTCGACGCTGCCCTGCGTACGGCCATCCGGGCCCGCGGCCTCAGCCTCGACCGGCTGCACGCCCGGCTCGCGGAACGCGGCATCCGGGTCAGCGTGGCCAGCCTCTCCAACTGGCAGCGCGGGCGCTGCCGCCCCGAACGCTCCCACTCGCTGCACGCCGTCCGCGCCTTGGAGCAGATCCTGGGCATACCGCAGGAGTCCCTGGTCGCCCGGCTCGGCCCGCCACGCCCCCGCGGCCGCTGGGCCCGGCACGTCCCCGGCGCGCTGTCCTACCGCGACGTCTGCCCGGTGCACGGCAGCGTCGGCAGACTCCTCGGCCAGATCGAACACACCGCCGACGGACAGCTTGAGTGGCTGAGCTGTCACGAGCGCTTCCAGGTCGGGCCCGAGCGCGAGGAGCGCAGCGTGCACACCCGGCTGGTGTTCCGGGCGCGCGCGGACGGCGTCGACCGCCATGTGGTGGTGCACCACAACGAGTTGGGCCGACTCCCGGACCTCCACCACTCCGCCTACTGCCGCACGGGCCGCGTACGGACCGACCCGGACGCCGGAGTCACGGCGATGGAACTGCTCTTCGAGCGCCCCCTGCAACGCGGCGAAACACACGTGATCGAGTACGAGTTCGGCTACCGCGAGTGCGGACCGCCAGCGCACTTCTACCAGCGCTGGTTCCGCTTCCCGGCCCACGCGTACCTGCTCCAGGTGCAGTTCGACCCGGCCGCCCTGCCCACCCGCTGCTACCGCGCCTGGCAGCCGAACGTGTCCACACCGGCCAACGACGCCACGGAGCTGCGCCTGACCGGCTGGCACACCGTCCACCTGGCCGAGACCCCGACCCGTCCCGGAGTCCACGGCATCCGCTGGGAGTGGGACTGACCCGAAATCCATCACGCCGCGGCCGATGAGTTTCCGTGCGGGCCGGGGTCATAAGACCGAAGACAGCAGCAAGCAGCCAGCAGCCGCGCGCATGCGGCGGCGGCGACCAGCCAGGAGGACTTGAGATGCGTACGTTGATCAGCTCCGCATTCGTCTCGCTCGACGGTGTCGTGGAGGCTCCGGGCGGCGAGCCCGGCTACCGGAACTCCGGGTGGACCTTCAAGGACATCGAGTTCGTCCCGGAGGCCTTCGAGATCAAGGGCCGGGAACAGGAGGAGTCCTCGGCCATGCTGATGGGCCGGGCGAGCTACGAGGTGTTCAGCGAGGCCTGGCCCGACATGGAGGACTTCGCCCGGTACAAGACCCTGCCGAAGTACGTCGTCTCCACCACGCTCAGCGAGGACGACCTGGTGTCGAACTGGGGAGAGACCACGATCCTGCGCTCGATCGACGAGGTGGCCGCGCTGAAGAAGACCGAGGGCGGGCCGATCATCATGCACGGCAGCGCCTCGCTGAACCGAGCGCTCTCCGACGCCGGTCTGATCGACCGCTACCACCTCCTCGTCTTCCCGCTGCTGCTCGGCGCGGGCAAGCGGATGTTCAGCGACACGGACAAGGACACCCAGCACCTGAAGCTCGTCGAGCACGAGGCGTACGCCAACGGCCTGCAGAAGAACGTCTTCGACGTCGTCCACTGACGCCGAAGCGGACGCGGACGGTGTCCCAGGGCCCGCCCGGCGGCCGGTCAGTCCGCCCGGCGGCCGGTCAGCGCGACCGCCGGGCCGCCGCCAGCGACGCCGTCACTGGCCCACCCGTCCGTCGACGCACTCGCGCAACAGGTCGGCGTGCCCGCAGTGCCGGGCGTACTCCTCGATCCGGTGCACCAGCAGCTCCCGGACCGGGATCCCGTCCTTCCCCAGGCGCTCGCCCAGGTCCGGGTACGCGTCCAGCACGGCGTCGGTCGCGGCCTGTTCGCGCTCCAGGTCGCGGTACGCGGCGTCGACCACGGCCTGGTCGGGGAACGCGCCGTCGAAGTCCGCGTCGTCCGCGCCGTACAGCTTCGGCGTCGGATCGCCGTCGGTGATCCAGTCGCGCCAGTCCCGCTCCGTCTCGGCGAGGTGCCGGAGCAGGCCGAGCAGCGACATCGTGGACGGCGGAACCGACCGACGGGCCAGCTGTTCCGGGTTCAGGCCCTCGCACTTCATCCGCAGGGTCATGCGGTAGCCCGAGAGGAAGTCCCGCAGCGTCGCCAGCTCGCCCTCCGGACTGACTCCGGTCTCGCGCGGGTCGTCGTCCGGGTCAACCCACATGTCAGGGTAGACGGTTGCCTGGGTCCAGCGTGCGGATGCGTCGGTCATACGTGCCATCCTCGGCCACGTACGCCCGGACACGCACCCTCTTTTGCGCGCTGTGCCAGCGGCCTTCGCACGCGGTACCGGGTGCGCGCGGCACCGGGTGCGCGCGGCACCGGGTAGCGGCCCGGGCGGCCGAGAGGGACCCTGGAGAGAGGGGCGTCCTCCAGGGAGGTGATCCGGCATGAGCACACTCGTCGGATGGCACGTGGAGCTGGAGTTCTCCGAACACGGCTCGCGTACCAGCGCCGCCGCCATGGTCAGACTCGGCGACGGTACGGAACTGAAGGCGCGCGGCTACGCCATGCGCCACCCGGCCGACCCGGAGCAGCTACGAGTCGGCGAGGAGATCGCGGGTGCGCGGGCCATGATGGGGCTCGCGTCCCAGCTGCTGCAGAAGGCCCACGGCGAGATCGAGGAGGTCGCTGGCAAGCCGTCGCACCCGCTTACGCGTTGAGCGTGCCGTACGCGTGGCGCTCCCCTGGCGTGGTGAGGCGGCCGGTGCGGTGCAGGGCGCGGAGGGCGGCCGCGCAGGCCAGGCCCAGGGTGAACAGGGCCAGCCAGGGCAGCGCGGGGACGCCCGCCGCACGGGCGGCGTCGAGTGCGGCGCCGGTGAGGAGGTTCCCCAGGGTGATGCCGATGCCACAGATGGTGTTGTAGAGGCCGTAGTGGGTGGCGACCAGGCGGTCGCCCGCGAGACGCACGATGGTGTCCATCTCGAAGGGGTACGCGATCATCGTGCCCAGGGCGAGCAGCAGCGCGGCCAGGGTCGACGGCACGGCGGCGAGCAGCCAGCGCCCGGTCCCGGCGGCGGGCACGGGCACCGCCGTCGCCGCCAGCAGCGGCAGGAACGCCGCCCCCATGACCAGCAGCCCGCAGGTCAGGGCGCTGCCGGGCGCGAGTCGCCGCTTACACCAGGCCGTCACCCGCGTCTGGCCGGTGATCGTGGCCAGCCCCGACACGGCGAAGAGCAGCGCCACGGCGGCCGTGGTGGACTCCCCGTCGCCGCCCAGCCGTCGTACTTCGAGCGGCAGCGCCAGATAGACCTGGAAGGTCAGCACATACGAGCCGATCATGGCGCTGGCGAAGAGGAGGAAGGGGCGGTTGGCCAGGACGCCGCGCCACTGGGCGAGCACGCCCGCACGCGCGCCGTCGCCCGCGCCGTCCCCCGCGCCGTCCCCGTCGCCGCCGGTGGCGTCGGTGCCGTCGTTTCCCCCACGGGGTGGGAGCGCCCGGATCTGTACGACGCTGAGCAGCGCGAAGATCGACGCCGATACGAGACAGGTGACCCGGAAGTCGACGCCGGTCAGCAGCATGCCGACGAGCGGGCCGAGCAGGATGCCCGCCTGATAGAAGACGTTGAACAGTGCGAACGCCTCAACCCGCCGCTCCCCCGCGCCCGCCGCCAGATAGGCCCGTACGGCGGGGTTGAACAGCGCGCCCGCGAAGCCGGTCGCGGCGGAGGCGGCGAGGAGTGCGGGCACCGACTGCACCAGGCCGAGGGTGGCGAAGCCGAGCGTACGCAGCACGCAGCCCGCGACGATCAGGGGCTTGTAGCCGAAGCGGTCGGCGAGGGTGCCGCCGATCAGGAACATGCCCTGCTGGCTGAAGTTCCGTACGCCCAGGACGAATCCGACCAGCCACCCGGCCAGGCCGAGCGAGCCGGAGAGATGCTGGGCCAGATACGGCATCAGCATGTAGAAGCCGAGGTTGATGGTGAACTGGTTCACCAGGAGGAGCTGGACGCTGCGGTCGTGGGAACGGACCTGGGAGATCGTCTGCTTCACCGCGCCCGCCCCTCGGGCCCGGTCGATACGGCGGATGACGCCTGCGGGTCGGTCATCTGCGGGTCGGTCACCTGGGTGCAGCGGGTCCAGCGGGTGACCTCCCGTTCGTCGGGGCGGCTCACCTCGTCGGGGTCGGCGGCGGGCGGCGCGCCGAGCAGCCCGTGTGCGGCGCAGTACGTGTCGTCGTAGACCGTCTCCAGGTAGCGCTGCGGCCCGTCGGGGAACACCGCGACGATCCGTGTGCCCCGTGGCAGTGTGCGCGCGGCCCAGCCCGCCGCCAGCGCCACCGCGCCGACGCTCCAGCCGCCCGTCGCGTAGTGCGAGGTCGCCAACTGTCGGCAGGCCCAGACGGATTCGGCGGGGGCCACCCAGTGCACCTCGCTGAAGTGCTCGTACGCGACATTGCGCGGGTAGATGCTGGAGCCGAGCCCGCGCATCAGCCGCGGCCGGGCGGGCTGCCCGAAGATGGTCGAGCCGACGGTGTCCACGCCCACCAGGCGCAGCGCCGGGTAGAGCTGGCGCAGGACGCGTGAGATGCCTGCGGAGTGGCCGCCGGTGCCGACGCTGCACACGAGTACGTCGATATGGCCGAGCTGGGAGGCGAGTTCGAGGGCGAGTGGGGTGTACGCGGAGACGTTGTCGGGGTTGCCGTACTGGTCGGGGCACCAGGCGGCGGGCCGCCGGGCGAGGAGTTCGGCGACGCGCTCGCGGCGGGCCTGCTGCCAGCCGCCGGTGGAGTGCGGCTCGGGCACGGTGTCGACCGTGGCGCCGTACGCGGCGAGCAGCCGGGCCATGGACGGTTCGAGGCCGGGGTCGGTGACGAGGGTGACGGGGTGCCCGTAGACCATCCCGGCCAGCGCGAGGCCCAGGCCCAGGGTGCCGCTGGTGGACTCGACGATGGGGCAGCCGGGGAGCAACTCTCCGCGTGCGCGGGCGCGTTCCACCATGTGCAGGGCGGGGCGGTCCTTGATGCCGCCGGGGTTGAAGCCCTCCAGCTTGGCCCAGAAACCCCGGTCCGGCGGGGCGAAGGGCTGGGACACGCGCAGGAGAGGAGTGTTGCCGACCAGCCCAGGGAGACCGAAGCCGGTGGCGCGGGCGGAGTCGACGGGGCGGACGGAGCCGGTGGCGCGGGCGGAGTCGATGGCGCGGGCGGAGTCGATGGCGCGGGCGGAGTCGATGGGCGTGAGGTCGCCTGTGGCTGCGGGCGTGGCCGCGGGCGCACTCGCAGGCGCGTTCGCGGGCGCGTTCGCAGGCGGGGTCGCGGGCGGGGTCGCGGGCGTGGTCAAGGCGTGCGGGTGCATGGTTCGCTCTCGTTCGCGGGGTGCGGGTGGGAGGTCGCTGACTGGCTACGAGCCGTCGACCGTCCCCGCGGCCCGCGAGAGGGCGGGCAGGGGAGGTCAGACGCCCGGTCGGCGGCCCCCAGGGCAGGGGGCGGCCGACGGCGGGCGCTGATCAGATACGCAGAACCGGGGACTCCGCCGCGTGCGGTATCGGGGCGACGAAACCGCGTACCGCCGCTGGGCGGTGTGCGTGCTCGGCATAGGGGGCGGCGGCCGGGTCGACCGCTTCCGCCGCCAGCGGGGACAGACAGGGCAGCCCCATGTCGGGCCCCGACGGCGGCTGGCCCAGCGCGCACTCCCCCACGGTGGCCGTGTGCCGCCCGTGACCGCCGCTCCGGCCTCCGCTGTCGTACGGGCTGTCCGGCAGCGGATCAAGCGGACTGTACGACAGGGCGCTGACCGCGCCGTCGGGCCGAAGGTGCCCCACCGTGGCCTCAGGGCTCACCACGTGCGAATACAGCAGGCCGAAGAGCATCAGGCCCAGCCCCAGCAGACGGAGCGGCACCACCCATGGACCCCATGAGCAACTCCGCTTCGTCACTAATGGTGACCGAGCCGTAATCACGCTGTGATCTTAGCCGCTGGGCGTGAGGGCGGCGTAAGGAGCCGGGTGCGCACGACGCGAACAAGCCACACCCGTCACGGCCGCGTCCCCAGGCCGGGGGCGCCCCACAGCGGGAACCAGCGGGACAGGTCGTCCTCGATGCGCAGGTCGTTCTTGAGCATCGCCTTGACCTGGAGTTCCAGCGGGTTGTCGCGCCTCTCGCCGGGCAGCGGGGCGAAGGGGTAGAAGGTGCCTCGCTTGTACAGGTAGACCAGGGCGAGCGGATGCGGCGGCCGGGTCCCCGGCGCCTCGAAGGAGGCCAGAGAGCACAGGAGTTGCGGTCCGAAACCGCTGGCTTCGAGTGCGCTGTTCACCGCGTGCAGGTCGTTGACCAGGTCGGTCAGGTCCTCGGGGGCGCGGCGGGACAGGAGCCACGAGTAGCCGTACGCGTCGCGGCTGAACTCCACCGGCGGCGCACCGGTCCCGGCGTCCGCGCCCGCGCCCGCGTCCGCGTCCGCGTTCAGGAGGGCGCGCACCTCGTGCTGGACCTGGGCGAAGGCGCCCCCTTCGAGGGATGCGAAGCACACCGAGCCGTGGCCGGTCGGGGTGAAGCCGGTGGCCGCCTGGAGTGTGATCGCGGCCGATGGCAGCCCGAACAGCTGGTCCAGGTCCGGCCTGACCGGTTTCGTACGGCCCAGCAGCGTGTCCCAGAGCCCCACGGCGGCATCAGCCCCTGCCAGAATCGGGACCGGGCGCCGGTCCCGGACCGGGCGCCGGTCCCGGCGGTGCCGACCCCGGACCGCTCAGCCGCGTGGCGATGTCCTCAAGCGCCTTCAGGCGGCGCTCCAGGCTGGGGTGCGTGGAGAGCATCCCGGACAGCGCCCGGCGGGGGCCGACGGCCGGGGTGAAGAAGAACGCGTTGAACGCCTGGGCGTTGCGCAGGTCCTTGGTGGGGATGCGGGCGACCTCCCCGCTGATCTTGGTCAGCGCCGACGCCAGCACGGAGGGCTTGCCGGTGAGCATGGCGGCGGCGCGGTCGGCGGCCAGCTCGCGGTACCGGGACAGTGCCCGGATCAGTACGAAGCTGATCGCGTACACCGCGGCCGAGACCCCCATCACGACCACGATCATCCCCGCGGTGCCGTGGTCCCGCTGTCGGCCGAACAGGTGCGAGTACAGGGCGAAGCGGACGAGGAGCCCGGCGAGCACGCCCAGGAACGAGGCGATGGTGATCACCGCGACGTCGCGGTGCGCGACATGCGAGAGCTCGTGCGCGAGTACGCCCTCCAGCTCCTCGGTCTCCAGACGGCGAAGCAGTCCGGTGGTGACGCAGACGACGGCGTGATCGGCGTTGCGGCCGGTCGCGAACGCGTTGGGCAGGTCCATGTCGGACACGGCGATGCGCGGCGCGGGCATGTCGGCGGTGGCGCAGAGCCGGTCGACGACCCCGTACAACTCGGGCTGTTCCGCACGGCTCACGAACCGGCCGCGCAGGGCGTACAGCGCGATCTTGTCCGAGTACCAGAACTGCGCGATCAGCAGCCCGGCGGCGATCACCACCACCAGGAACAGCGACTCCAGCAGCGCGATCAGCGCGGCGATGAACGCCACGTACAGCAGCCCCAGCAGAAACATCGTGACCACCATGCGGGCGGTCAGCTGCCGGTCGGGCTCAAAACGGGTGTGCATGACCATCACCCCGATATCAGGGCCTCTTCTCAGCGTACTGCGCCAGACCTCATCGGCCTCCGCTGGCCTCTGACGACCTCCGACGACCTCCGACGACCTCTGACGCCCGCTGATCCAGATGCCGATCCCGGACCTCGGGGGGAGAGTGGGTCCCACAGGCACTCCGACACGAGGAGGACGGTGGCCATGGCCAAGGGTGCCCACAGCAACCCCAAGGACCCCCAGCAGTCGAAGATCTCCGCGGCGCAGGCGCACCGAAAGGGCACCGCGCCGGAGGTCCGGTCGATCTCCGCGAAGACCCGAGGCATGCAACAGCGCGCGCAGGCCCGCCGCCAGGGCAACCGCTGACCGCGGCGGCTGGACTCCTGCCGGAGTCCAGCCGGAGTCCGGTTGGGAAGTTATCCACAGGCGGTCGTCCGCAGGGCGTTATCCACAGGTTGTGGGCCTCGGGCGACGGGGTGTCGGTGCGGGCGTGCACTATGGGGGTCATGACTGCTGCTGAGATGCCGGACTGGGAGAAGCGCTTCAGGGCGCCGCGTGTGTCACTGCCCGAGTGGGCCCAGGACGCACCGGACCGCTCGCTGTTCGTCTCCAACGCGACGGGCACGTTCGAGCTGTACGCATGGGACCGGGCGACCGGCGAGCGGCGCCAGGTCACCGACCGCCCGAACGGCACCACGGACGGCACGCTCTCGCCCGACGGCGCCTGGATCTGGTGGTTCGACGACACGGACGGGGACGAGTTCGGCGTCTGGAAGCGCCAGCCCTTCGCGGGCGGCGCGGACGAGCCCGCGGTGCCGGGGCTCGCACCGTCGTATCCGGCCGGACTGGCGATCGGGCGGGGCGACGCCGGGCCCGTGGTCGTCGGGCGCTCGACCGACGACGAGGGCTCGACCGTCCATGTCGTACGGGGCGGCACCGCCGCGGCGCCCGCCGAGATCTACCGCCACCGGGAGTCGGCCGGGGTCGGGGACCTGTCCCACGACGGCGCCCTGATCGCCCTGGAGCACACCGAGCACGGCGACGCGATGCACTCCGCGCTGCGCGTGGTCACGCTCGACGGCACCACCGTCGCCGAACTGGACGACACCAAGGGCGGCACCAAGGAGCTGGGCCTGGACGTGCTCGGCTTCGCTCCGGTGGACGGCGACACCCGGCTGCTCGTCGCGCACCAGCGGCGCGGCCGCTGGGAGCCCATGGTGTGGGACGTGGCGACGGGCACGGAGACGGAGCTCGCGCTGGATCTGCCGGGCGATGTGAGCGCCGAGTGGTATCCGGACGGCTCCGGGCTGCTCATCGGACACGGCTTCGAGGCGCGCGGCGAGCTATGGCGGTACGACTTCGCCTCCGGCGAGCTGGTGCGGGTCGACACGCCGGTGGGTTCGGTGTCGGGCGCGACCGCGCGGCCGGACGGCACGGTCGAGTACCTGTGGTCGTCGGCGGCGCACCCGCCCGAGGTGCGGTCCACGTCCGGGCGGACCGTGCTGGACCCGCCGGGGATGAAGGCGCCGGGGTCGGTGCCGGTCGAGGACGCGTGGGTGGACGGCCCCGGCGGCCGTATCCACGCGCTGGTGCAGCGGCCCGCGGGAGACGGTCCGTTCCCGTGCGTGTTCGAGATCCACGGCGGCCCGACCTGGCACGACAGCGACGCGTTCGCCTCGGGCCCGGCCGCGTGGGTGGACCACGGGTACGCGGTCGTACGCGTCAACTACCGGGGCTCCACGGGGTACGGCCGGGAGTGGACGGACGCGCTGAAGCACCGGGTCGGGCTGATCGAGCTGGAGGACATCGCGGCCGTACGCGAGTGGGCCGTGGCCTCCGGGCTCGCCGACCCGGCGCGGCTGGTGCTCGCCGGCGGGTCCTGGGGCGGCTATCTGACGCTGCTCGGCCTCGGCACCCAGCCGGACGCCTGGGCGCTGGGGCTCGCGGCGGTGCCGGTCGCGGACTACGTCACGGCGTACCACGACGAGATGGAGGCGCTGAAGGCGATGGACCGGACGCTTCTGGGCGGTACGCCGGAGGAGGTCCCGGAGCGGTTCGCGGCGTCCTCGCCGCTGACATACGTGGACCAGGTGCGGGCGCCGGTCTACATCTCGGCGGGCGTCAACGACCCGCGCTGCCCGATCCGGCAGGTGGAGAACTACGTGGACCGGCTGGCCGCGCGCGGGGCCGTGCACGAGGTCTACCGCTATGACGCGGGGCACGGCTCGCTGGTCGTCGACGAACGGATCAAGCAGGTCAAGCTGGAGATCGACTTCGCCCAGCGCTGGCTCGCCAGGACACCGGCCGGGTGACGCCGAGCGCCCCTGCCCGCCCGTGGGCCCTGGGTCCTGTCGGCCCAGGGCACCCCTGCGGGGTTCGGGTGGGGCGGGGGCCCGTACCGTGGGTGGGGTGTACCGGTTTCTGCTGACTCCGCGATGGTGGGGGATCAACCTCTTCGTCGTGCTGGCCATCCCCTTCTGCGTCTTCATGGGGTCCTGGCAGCTCGGCCGGTTCGAGGACCGTGTCGACACCCACCGCGGCGCCGAGCGGCAGACCGAGGCGGCCGCCCGTGAACGGGCCAGGCCGCTGGCCGACCTGCTGCCCGTGGACCGGGAGACCTCCGGGAAGCGGACCACCGCGCGGGGACACTGGGACCGGCAGCTGCTGGTCCCGGACCGCGAGCTGGACGGCGAGGACGGGTTCTACGTCCTGGGCATGCTGCGGACCGACGGCGGCAAGGCCCTGCCCGTCGTACGCGGCTGGCTCCCCGGCGACCCGGCCGACGCGGACGTGCCCGCGCCGCCCGCTGGCGAGGTGACCGTGACCGGTGCGCTCCAGGCCTCCGAGTCCACCGGCGCCAGCGGCGTACGCGCGGGCCAGGCGCTGCCCGACGGCCAGCTCGGGGCGATCAGCGCGGCGACGCTGGTGAACCTGCTGCCGTACGACGTGTACGACGCCTGGGTCACCGTGGAGAGCGCCGACGGCCGGATGACCCCGGTGCCGCCGACCGTGCCGAAGGGCAGCGGCCTGGACGTCAAGGCCTTCCAGAACCTGGGCTACTCCGGTGAGTGGTTCATCTTCGCCGGGTTCGTGCTCTTCATGTGGTTCCGGCTGTTCCGGCGTGAGGTCGAGGCCGCGAAGGACGCCGTACTGGGTATCCCGGCGGAGGAACCAGGCATCGCGGCGGAGGAACCCCGGCGCGAGACCGCCGCGCCGTAGCCGCGACGCCAGGGCCTGTCTCAGGAGTCCGCCCGTACGACCGTGCGGTAGACGGTCCCGGCGCAGGCGTCGGGAATCGTCGCCTCCACGCTCGGCGCGCCCGGCTCCGCGGTGTACGTGAGCCGCACCCGGCCCGCCTCCGCGTCCGCGTCGCCGCCGAGCTGCGGCTGAGTGCCGGGCTGCTGCTCCGTACCGCCCGCGTCGCCGGAGTCGGTGCTGTCGCCGCCGCCGGCGCCGCCGCTCGTGCCGCCGCCGTCGGAGCCGTCGAGGGTGTCATCCGTAGGCGACGGGTCGGGTGACGGGTCCGGGCTCGGGCAGCTGTCCGAAGGCACCCAGGCGAACTCCACCTTGAACCGCGCGCCCGCGCCGAGTACCAGCCTGCTCCGTTCCTTCGGCGGGTCGGGCAGCACGTTCGCCGCGGGGCCCCCCGCGTAGTGGTCCTCGACCTCGATCCGGTCCGGGTCCGCCACGCCCCGCGCCGCGAAGACCACGCTTCCGTCGCCGCCGACCGCGCAGGGGCTGTCGGAGATGTTGGTGACGGAGAACGCGCCGTGCACCTTGCCGCTCGGCCTGGGCTCTCCGACGCTCCCGGTCGCCTCGCCCAACTGGCCCGCGAGGCAGGTGGGCAGTGTGGCGGCGGAGCCGGTCTCGGACGGTTCGGTGTCATCGCCGGACGCGTCATCGCCCGGCGTGTCCTGGTCGCCGTCGGGGTTCTCGGGGTCCTTCGCCTTCTCGTCGTCGGGCCGGTCGGCCTGACCCCCGTCGTCCTCGGCCTCGCCCTTGTTCCCGCCGCTGTCCGGGCTCTGACCGCCGTCGTCCTGCCCCTGGCTGGCGCCGCCGCCGTCCGGCCGGCTGGACTCCTGGCTGTCGCCGGAGCCGCCCGGAACCTGTGAGCTGTGGCCGACCGCGGAGGGGTTGGCGCTGGACGAGCCCGGAGCGTCGGCGACATGGATCAGGGCGGGGATCGCCGTCCCGAGGAACAGCGCGGCCGCAGCGGCGCCGACGAGCGCCTGCCGCCTGCGCGCCCGGCGCGCGGGCACGGCCTGCCGCAGGTGGTCCAGGGTGCCCTCGGACGGCTTCACCTCCCGCACGGCCTCGTGCAGCATGCGCCGCAGCGCCAACTCGTCCGGCCCCAGCCCACCGGGCCCGCCCAGATCACCCGGCCCGCCCAGGCCGCCGGGCCCGCCCAAGCCGCCCGAGCCGCTCAGGCCGCCGGGCCCGCCCGCGCGGCCCGGCTCCGACGAGCCGTCGGACTCGCCCCGAGGGCCCTGCTGAGGTCCGCCGCTCACTGCCCAGCCCTCGCCGCGCCGCTCGTCCCCGCGCCCCGCATGCCCATCGCGCCTATCCCACTCAAATCGCCCGTGCCGACCGTACTGACCGTACCGCTTGTCCGGATCGTGCCCGTCATGCCGTTCATCCCGCTCACGCCGCTCGCCGTCGCCGCTCATGCCGACGCCTCCATGGCGACCCGCAGCGCCTTGATCCCCCGAGAGCCGTACGCCTTCACCGAGCCGACGGATATCCCCAGCACCTCGGAGACCTGGGCCTCCGTCATGTCCTGGAAGTACCGCAGGACGATCACCTCGCGCTGGCGGCGCTGCAGCCCGCGCAGCGCCTTGATCAGCTCCTCCCGCTCCATCCGGTCGTAGGCGCCCTCCTCCGCGCTCGCCATGTCCGGCATCGGCTTGGAGAGCAGCTTGAGGCCGACGATGCGGCGGCGCAGCGCGGACCGGGAGAGGTTCACCACGGTCTGCCGCAGATAGGCGAGGGTCTTCTCGGGTTCGCGCACCCGCTTGCGCGCGGAATGCACGCGGATGAACGCCTCCTGGACGACGTCCTCGCAGGAGGCGGTGTCGTCGAGGAGCAGGGCCGCGAGACCCAGCAGCGAGCGGTAGTGGGCGCGGTAGGTCTCGGTGAGGTGGTCGACCGTGGTGCCCGCCGCCATGACGCCCTCAGCGCCCGGCCGCTGGGACGGCATCCGGCCGGGCCGCGACGCGGGCATAGGCGCGATCACCGGCATGCCGCCACCGACCGCCGCCCGGCTCCGGGGCCTGGGCGGGTGGGGAGGCGACTGCGGTCGTACGGCCGTGCCGCCGACGCGCGCCATGGGGAACTCCAGAACCTCTGCCACGCCTGTTGGACACCCGTCCCCCCGTCAGGGTTGTACGCGCCGGGCGGCCTTTTCGCGCCGGACGCCCCCTGCGGCGTCTCCTCACATGCCGTCATAGTTCGTTCCCCACCCCTCTGCCGTGATCGTGCCCTGCTCGCCACGGCACCTCGGAAGGGCGACCGCAAAGACGCGCCCCGCCTCGCGCGCGGTTGCGCGGGACGGGGAGAGAATCATCGACCGGACCGACGATCAAGTTCAAGTGGACTAGACCATTGAATTCGGGCTCGCGACACCGCTGATCCTACAAACGAATCCGGGCAGCGCCTTCGGATATTCGGACGGCCGGACAGGCCCTAGGCCCTAGGCCCTAGGCCCCTAGCCGAGGTCCGCCGCCACCAGCTCGGCGATCTGGGCGGTGTTCAGCGCCGCGCCCTTGCGCAGGTTGTCCCCGCACACGAACAGCTCGACGGCCGTGGGGTCGTCCAGCGACCGGCGCACCCGCCCCACCCAGGTCGGGTCGGTGCCGACCACGTCCGCGGGCGTGGGGAACTCTCCGGCGGCCGGGTTGTCGAACAGCACGACTCCGGGCGCGGTCGAGAGAATCTCATGCGCGCGGTCCACGGTGACCTCACCCTCGAAGCGGGCGTGCACGGTCAGCGAGTGGGTGGTGACGACGGGGACCCGGACACAGGTCGCGGACACCCGCAGTTCCGGCAGCCCGAGGATCTTCCGGGACTCGTCGCGGACCTTGAGCTCTTCGGACGACCAGCCGTCCTCCCTGAGCGATCCGGCCCAGGGCACGACGTTCAGCGCGATCGGCTCCGAGAAGGGCCCGGTGTCGTCGCCCACGGCCCGGCGTACGTCACCGGGGGTGGTGCCCAGCTCCGTACCGGCCACGAGCTCCGTCTGCGCGCGCAGCGCGTCCACCCCGGCCCGGCCCGCGCCGCTCACCGCCTGGTACGAGGAGACGACCAGCTCGCGCAGGCCGAACTCGGCGTGCAGCGCGCCGACCGCGACGATCATCGACAGGGTGGTGCAGTTGGGGTTGGCCACGATGCCGCGCGGGCGGACCCGCGCCGCGTGCGGATTGACCTCGGGGACCACCAGCGGCACGTCCGGGTCCATCCGGAACGCGGCGGAGTTGTCCACGACCACCGCGCCCTTGGCGGCGGCGATCGGCGCCCACTGGGCGGAGACGTCGTCCGGTACGTCGAACATCGCGATGTCGACGCCGTCGAACGCTTCTTCGCTCAGGGCGGTCACCTCGACCTCTTCGCCGCGCACTGTGAGCTTGCGGCCCGCGGAGCGCGGCGAGGCGATCAGGCGGATCTCGCCCCAGATGTCCGCGTGCTGGGACAGAATCTGGAGCATGACCGTGCCGACGGCGCCGGTCGCCCCGACGACGGCGAGCGTCGGGGCGGACCGGGTGCCGGTCATCGGCGGATGCCTCCGCGCCGAGCCGTCGGCCTGTGGCCGGTCGGCCCGCGGCCGGTCATCGGCCGGTGCCTCCGTAGACCACGGCCTCGTCGGTCTCGCTGTCCAGACCGAACGAGCTGTGCACGGCCCGCAGGCCCGCCACGACGTCGTCCTCGCGGGTGATCACCGAGATGCGGATCTCGGATGTCGAGATCAGCTCGATGTTCACGCCCGCGTCGCTGAGCGCCTCGAAGAACTGCGCGGTGACGCCGGGGTTCGACTTCATGCCCGCGCCGACCAGCGAGATCTTGCCGATCTGGTCGTCGTACCGCAGCGAGTCATAGCCGACGGAAGACTTGATCTTCTCCAGCGCCGCGGTGGCCTTACGGCCCTCCGACTTCGGCAGCGTGAAGGAGATGTCGGTGAGGCTGGTGGCCGCCGCCGAGACGTTCTGCACGACCATGTCGATGTTGATCTCGGCGTCCGCGATGGCGCGGAAGATCGCCGCGGCCTCGCCCGGCTTGTCCGGAACGCCGACGACCGTGACCTTGGCCTCGGATACGTCGTGGGCGACTCCGGAGATGATCGCGTGCTCCACCTGCTGGTCCCCTTGCTTGCTTACGGGCGGTTCGTTGCTGACCCAGGTGCCTTGCAGCCCAGAGAAGGACGAGCGGACGTGGATCGGGATGTTGTAGCGGCGTGCGTACTCGACGCACCGGTGCAGCAGCACCTTGGAGCCGTTGGCCGCGAGCTCCAGCATGTCCTCGAACGAGATCCAGTCGATCTTGCGCGCCTTCTTCACCACGCGCGGGTCGGCGGTGAAGACGCCGTCCACATCGGTGTAGATCTCGCAGACGTCGGCGTCGAGCGCGGCGGCCAGCGCGACGGCGGTGGTGTCCGAGCCGCCGCGGCCCAGGGTGGTGATGTCCTTGCTGTCCTGGGACACGCCCTGGAACCCGGCCACGATGGCCACGTTCCCCTCATCCACCGAGGTGCGGATGCGGCCCGGCGTGACATCGATGATGCGCGCCTTGTTGTGGACCGAGTCGGTGATGACACCCGCCTGGCTGCCGGTGAACGACTGGGCCTCGTGGCCCAGGTTTTTGATCGCCATGGCCAGCAGGGCCATGGAGATCCGCTCTCCCGCGGTCAGCAGCATGTCGAGCTCGCGCCCGGCAGGGATCGGCGACACCTGCTCTGCGAGATCGATCAGCTCGTCCGTCGAGTCGCCCATCGCGGAGACCACGGCAACCACCTGGTTGCCGTTCTTCCTGGCCTCAACGATGCGCTTGGCAACCCGCTTGATGCCCTCGGCATCGGCTACGGAGGAGCCTCCGTACTTCTGCACGACAAGGCCCACGTGCGCTCCTAGCTCAATACGTTCTGCGGTCAGCTCAGTTTACCGAGCGGCCGGTTTCCGCCCCGCCTCTATCACATCGTGAGACGTCCTGCTCACGCCGTGATCGCTCCGGGGTGGGTCCGACCCGCTCCAGAACCGCGCCTTCCCGCTTCGGAGCCAGCCACTCCGGAAAGTGGCCGTGCTCACATCTCGGCTGAGCGGGCCGCCCGCTCAGCGGGCCGGGCGGTAGGGGGCGCCTGGGCCTCAGCGGGCCGGGCGGATGCCCAGTGGGCCCGCCAGTTCCTCGGCCATGACGCGGCCCGCCTCCTCGGCGAGCTCTTCCTCCCCGGTCAGGTCCTGGTCGGTGTCCAGGCCGTCCAGTTCCTGGAGCGGCTGGTCCAGGCGGACGTGGGCGACCAGGGACTGCAGGGCGCGGAGGGCGCCGGACGCGGTGGAGCCCCAGTTGGAGAAGTACGAGAACTGCCACCACCACAGGGCCTCGGTGGTGCGGCCCGCGCGGTAGTGGGCCATGCCGTGCCGAAGGTCGGTGATGACATCGGCCAGGTCGTCCGAGATACGGCAGGCGACGGGGGCCTTGCGCGGCTCGTACGGGTCGAAGACCTCCGAGTACACGTCGACCGGGTCGAGCAGCAGCGCGAGGCGCTCGCGCAGCTCGTCGACATCCGCTTCCGGGCCGAGGTCGGGCTCGTACCGCTCGTCCGGAAGGATGTCCGCGTGCGCGCCCAACCGGCCGCCGGCGAGAAGGAGTTGCGAGACCTCCAGGAGGAGGAAGGGGACCGCGGAGTCCGGCTCGTCGCCCTTGGCGACCTCCGTGACCGCGACGATGAAGCTCGCGACCTGGTCGGCGATCTGCACCGCGAAGTCGTCCGGGTCCAGCAGCGACTCATGCACCTTGCGCGGCACCGCGTCCGAGGCGGAGGCGGACGCGGGGTCGGGCACGGCGTCGGTCCCGGCGGGGCGGGGTGTGCCAGGGGTGGCAGGCGTGTCAGACATCGAGAAGTCGTCTCCCTTCGAAGGCACGGCCCAGCGTGACCTCGTCGGCGTACTCCAGATCTCCCCCGACAGGGAGTCCGCTGGCCAGGCGGGTGACCTTGAGGCCCATCGGCTTGATCATGCGTGCGAGGTACGTGGCCGTGGCCTCGCCCTCCAGATTGGGATCGGTGGCCAGGATCAGCTCGGTGACGGCGCCGTCAGCGAGCCGGGCCAGCAGCTCCCGTATCCGGAGATCGTCCGGGCCCACGCCCTCGATCGGGCTGATCGCGCCGCCCAGTACGTGATACCGGCCGCGGAACTCGCGCGTACGCTCGATGGCGACGACGTCCTTCGGCTCCTCGACCACACAGATGATCGCCGGGTCGCGGCGCGGGTCACGGCAGACCCCGCACCGCTCCTCCTGCGCGACATTGCCGCAGACCGCGCAGAAGCGGACCTTGTCCTTGACCTCTACAAGCGCGTGCGCCAGGCGGCGGACATCGGTCGGCTCGGCCTGGAGGACGTGGAAGGCGATCCGCTGCGCGCTCTTGGGACCGACGCCGGGCAGCCTGCCCAACTCGTCGATGAGGTCCTGAACCACGCCTTCGTACAACGGACTGCCTTCCTGCCTGCCCCTGAATGTTCAGGTGGTACGTACGGTAGTCGCCTCACCCGGATCTGCTGAAGACACCGGTCCGGCGAATCAGAGGCGAATCAGAACGGCAGACCCGGAATGCCACCGCCGCCGCCCAGACCCTGGGCGAGCGGGCCGAGCTTCTGCTGCTGAAGCGCCTGCGCGTTCTCGTTCGCCGCCTGGACCGCGGCGACCACCAGGTCCGCCAGGGTCTCGGTGTCCTCGGGGTCCACCGCCTTGGGGTCGATCACCAGGCCGCGCAGCTCGCCCGAGCCAGTGACCGTGGCCTTCACCAGGCCGCCGCCCGACTGGCCGTCGACCTCGGTCTGCGCCAGTTCCTCCTGGGCCCGCGCGAGGTCCTGTTGCATCTGCTGGGCCTGCTGGAGCAGCTGCTGCATGTTGGGCTGGCCACCACCGGGAATCACGATCAGCTCCTGGTCTTCCTGGTCTCCGATGTCTCTGACGACTCGAGCCTACGTGTTCAGGGGGCCGTGCGCCCCAGCACTCTTTCGAGTGAGTTACACCGGTGCCCTATACCTGATCAAGGGCCACTTCCGGGGGTAAAGGCCGCGAAACCGGGCTCATGGCCACCCATTGGGCGGTAGGAAGATGCTGCCCAGTTCGTGCCAGTCCAGCCCACACCAGCCGTACCAGCCGTACCTACCAGTCCGTACCAGTCCGTACCAGTCGAGGGAGTGCCGGGTGAGCCAGCCGGAGATGCAGCCCGAGGTGCCGCCTCCGGGCGGGCAGGGCGGGGGCGAAGGCGACGACGCGGCGCTGAGGGCGGCACGGTCCACCGACCTCACCGGACGGCCGTTCCCCCTCGGCGACTGGGGCGAGCCCGCCGAGCGCCTGGACGAGCTCTACCGCTGGGTGGAGGCGGGCGCGCTGCGCACCGCGCGGTGGTACCTCCACGACCGCGCCTGGAAGCGCCGCGGCGCGCGGTCACTCCGCGCCGGAACGGCGCTCGGCGCGGTCGCCGGGGCCGCGCTGCCGCTGCTCGACCTGACCGGGGCGGTGGGCGGCGCGGCGGCCTGGGGCTATCTGTCCCTGCTGCTCGCGGTCGCCTGCATGGCGTGTGACCGGTACTTCGGGCTCACCTCCGGGTGGATAAGGGATGTGGCGACGGCCCAGGCGGTACAGCGGCGGCTCCAGATCCTCCAGTTCGACTGGGCGTCGGAGAACGTGCGCGAGGTGCTCGGCCCGACGGACGGCACGGCGAGCGAGGCCGCCGAGCGGTGCCTCGGGGTGCTGCGCCGCTTCTCTGAGGACGTGACCGAACTGGTGCGCTCCGAGACCGCGGACTGGATGGTGGAGTTCCGCTCCGGCCCGGCCCCGCTGGTCATGCAGTCCGCAGGCTCCGGCGCTCCCCGCCCCGAGCCCCCCGCCCCCGGACGCCTCCCCCTCCCACCGGGCACCCGCCCGAACATGCCACGCCAACGCCCACCGGAGCCGCGCTGAGACGGGGTGCCGCGCCTCCCCGCGCCGCTCGCGTTCCGGGGGGGGCGCGGGGGCGGGTGGTTGGGGCGCGCGGTGTGGGTGGGGCGCCCTGACGGGGTGCCCGGCGCGCGACTCGGCCGTCACGCTCCGCAATGCGCCCTTACGTTCTGTCGTCGCGGGCTGCTTTCCTTTAACCCAGGGCGCACCGGCGGGGTGCGCCCGGTACGCGACAGGAACAGCGCACAGGGGGACGGGGGACACATGAAACACCGGATGTCCATCGCGACGGCGGCCGTGGCCGCCACCGCCGCCGTCATGATGACCGCTCCGCTGGCCGACTGACCAAGGCCAAGAAGGGCGACAAGGTCTGGATCACCGTCAGCCACACGAAGGGGCGGACCTGGAAGAGCTGCGGCCACGTGACCAAGAAGAGCAGCGGCACGGGGACCCTCACCAGTAAGAAGATCCTCCACAGCAGCGGCGACGTGAAGAACCGGTATGTGCGGGCCTGTGCCAAGACCAAAGGCAAGGTCTGGTGCGCCGACATCGGCAACAAGTCGAACCGTAACCACGCCGACGGCAAGAAGCGCTACTGGTGGACCGACAGCTGACCGAACCGGTAGAGCCCCGTCGCGGCCGTGACGGGGCTCTACCGGTGGCCGGTGGCGGCCGCGCGGGCTCGCCCCCCCCGGCCGCCGCGAGGGCTGGTCCCCTGGCGGTCATAGACTGTCTCGGGGATATTTGTTTACTCGGGGGATAGTTTTGTTCGATGAGGGGGGACCTGTTGCTGACCATGACGCCCACACCCGCCACTGAGTCGTGACCGGCGCGCGACGAGCCGCGCGGCCTCGACGAGCACAGCGAGCGCACGGTGGGCGGCGCCGAGGCGCGCCCCGAATACGCCCCGGCCGGGTCCTGACGACCGGCCTCGCGGTGGGCGGCTTCAGCCTGCTGCCCGTCCTGCTGATCCCCGACCCCACCGGAACCGGCACCGGCCAGCGGATGGCGGCCCCGGCGCCGTTGAAGTCAGCCCCGGCCGCGACACCGGAAGAGGAGCCGCCGCCACAGTCCGAGCCCGGCACGGGACCCAGCGCCGGAACCGGCATCGGCACCGGCACCGGCACCGGCACCGAGTCCAGTTCCCGGTCCGGCGCTCGCACCAGGCCCCCGTCCGCGCCGACGCCGACCGGCCCGGCCAGGGCCACGCCCTCGGTGCCCGCCACCGGCCGCGGCACGTTCACCACCGGCTCCGCCGCCGGCGCCACCGCCGGAGACGGCAGGATCTGGCGCTACCGCGTCGACGTCGAGGACGGCACCCTGCTACTGCCCGACGAGGCCGCGCGCGAGGTCGCCGCCGTACTCGCGGACCCCCGCGGCTGGGCCGCCAAGGGCACCCGCGCCTTCCAGCTGGTCACCTCCGGCCCCACCGACTTCCAGGTCAAGATCGCCACGCCCGCCACGGTGGACCGCCTCTGCGGAGAGTACGGACTCGACACCCACGGCGAGGTCAACTGCCGGGTCGGCACCTCGGTCGTCGTCAACCTCAAGCGCTGGCTGCTGGGCTCGCCCCAGTTCGACGGGCCGCTCTCCGAGTACCGCGCGCTGATCATCAACCACGAGGTGGGTCACCGCCTCGGGCACGGCCACCTGACCTGCGCCGGTCCCGGACGCCCCGCGCCCGCGATGATGCAGCAGATCAAGGGCCTGCACGGCTGCGTCGCCAACGCCTGGCCCTTCGACGAGAACGGCGACTACATCTCCGGCCCCAAGGTCGACTGACCCCGCCCCCAGCCCAGCCCGGTCGCCAGCGGGTCAGCTGAAGACGACCATCGACCCCTGGGCCAGGCTGCGGGTCGCCGCCGCGTGCAGGCCCAGCCACACGTGGCGTTCGCGGGCGAAGGGGTCGTCGTCCAGCGGGACGGGGGCCGCTGGCTCCTCCAGGGCGGTGGGACCGGCGGGGGCCACCGGCGCGGCCGGGGGGCTGGCCGGGTCGATGCCGAGCGCGGGGGCCACGTACTCCAGCTCGCGCAGGAGCGTGTGCGAGGAGCCCAGCGGGCCGCCGCCCGCGAGGAGTTCGTCGTTGGCGAGCGGATGCGGGAACTCGACCGGGACATACGCGCCCGCGTGGTCGTAGTGCCAGACCAGGTGGGACTGCTGGGCGGTGGCCTCGAACATCTCCAGGAGTTGTTCGTAGTCGCCGCCGAGTTCGTCTACGGGAGTGACGGGCAGGCCGCAGATCTGGAGGAGGTACGCACGGCGCAGGAAGTGCAGCGCGTCGTAGTCGAAGCCCGCGACTGGGGCGACGTCCCCGGAGAGGCCGGGCATGTACGCGTAGACGGGGACCGGGGGCAGACCGGCGTCGCCCAGCGCCCTGTCGTAGAGCGCGAGTTCTTCGGCGAAGGGGTTGTCCGCGCTATGGCAGAGCACATCGACCAGGGGAACGAGCCACAGGTCACAGGCCAAGAGAACTCCTCACTTCGGCTGACGCGGAACGCGACGAGCGGAACACAACGAGCAGAGCGTGACAAGCAGAGCGCAACAAGCTGTGTGTGCAGGGTAGTCCGCGCTCCCCTCTCTCATCTGCCCCTGTGCACCGTCCGCTCACCAGGCGCTGCGCCAGGCGATGCCGCGGCGGTCCGCGAGGCGGGCCGCCAGCAGGCAGTAGAGCGGGGCGAAGACCAGTTCCAGGACCAGGGCCTGCCAGGGCGCGTCGGCGGCGGTCGCGTCGCTGGACAGTTCGCCGAACCCGGCCGCCAGGGTGAAGGCCACCAGGTTGTTGGCGGTGTGCAGGGCGATCACCGCCTCCAGGCCGCCGGTACGGATCACCAGCCAGCCCCACCACAGCGCGGAGTAGAAGAGCAGGGCGAAGCCGGAGAGCTCCCCGAACCCGTGGGCCACGGCGAACAGCAGCGAGGCCACCGCGATGCCGGGCCACGGGGACCGCAGGAATCGGCCGGTCACCTGGACCAGCCAGCCCCGGAACACGTACTCCTCAGCGGCAGCCTGGACGGGCACCAGGGCGCACAGCACGGCCAGGCTCAGCGCGAAGGCGGACCAGCCGGGGAAGCCCTGCCCCGACTCGGCGGCCGGTGACTCGGCGGCCGGTTCGGCGTTCCAGGTCCACGCGATCAGCAGGCCGAGCTGTAGGGCGATCAACGGGAAGGCCACCAGAGCGCAACGGCCCAGCCAGCCCCAGCGCAGCCGACCGGTGACCGAAGAGACCGTACCGGCCGGGCGGTTGCCCACCAGACGCAGACCGAGCAGGACCGCGGGCACGCCGACCGCGATAGCGGCGAGACCGAACGCGACTTCCGCGAGCGGGTCCGCGAAGACCTCGTCGCTCCCCGCCGCGGCCTCCGCGTCCAGCACGGCCGCCAGGACGCTGCCGACGCCGAAGACGACCAGCGCGCCGGCCACGAACAGGACTAGGACCACCAGGAGTTCGCCCAGCCAGACCAGCCTGCCGCCGTGGCCGTTGCGCGCTTGCTCGTGGTAGCGGGAACCGGACGGCGCGCGGACCGGTCCGGTCCGGGGCGGGGGTATATACGGAGGCATCCCAGGCGGTGGAGGCATCCCAGGCGGCGGAGGCGGAGGCGGGGGCGGAAGCGGAGACGGGGGCGCCGCCCAGCCCTCCCGCCAGTCCGGTTCAGGGGCATGCGGCGCTCGTTGGCCAGCGGGCCAGGGTACGTCGGAACTCACGGCGGTCGCCTTCTGTCTGCGTGGTCAGGGCAGAGGTATACGACCTCGTACGCGGCCCCGGTATACGGCCCCGGTATACGGCCCCGGTATACGGCTCAGGCATACGACCTCGGTATACGGCCTCATTGGATCACGGGTGAGGCGCGCGTCCCGCGTGGACGGTCAGGCGGACAGCTTCTCGGCCAGCGCGAGCGCGTGGTCGTTGTACGCGGTGACCAGAGCGGACGCGGTGGCGGCGTCGCGGCGGAGCACGGCGTCGACCAGTTCGGTGTGACCGCTCCAGAGGCGGCCGGTGAGGTCGGGGGCGCGGCGCAGGTGGGGGACGGCGAACGCCCACGCCTGGATGCGCAGCCGTTGCAGGAAGTCGGTCAGATAGGGGTTGCCGAAGAGGGAGCTCAACTCGCGCCAGAAGCTGAGGTCGTAGCCGACCAGGACGTCCAGGTCGCCGACCGTGGCCGCGCGCTGGGCCTCCCCGGCCCGGCGGCGCACGGAGGCGAGCTGGTCCCCGATGGTGTGCAGGCCGCGTTCGGCGATGCCTTGGAAGATCGCCTCGGCGACGAGCCGACGGGCCTCGACCATGCCGCGGAAGTCGTCGACGGTGTACTCGTGCACGCGGAAGCCGCGGTGCTGTACCGAGTCGAGCATGCCCTGCGCGGAGAGGTCGACCAGGGCCTCGCGTACGGGGGTCGCGGAGACGCCGTACTGCTCGGCGATCTCCTTGACCGTGAACTCCTGGCCGGGGCTGAGGCGCGCGGCGAGGATCTCGTCGCGCAGGGCGTCGGCGAGCTGCTGGCGCAGGGTGCTGCGGGTGACGGCGACGGCGTTCGCGACGGTGCGCGCGCCCGTGCCTGTGCCCGTGCCCGTACGGGCTGTGCCTGTAGCTGTGCCTGTACGGGCCGTACCTGTACGTGCCGCGCCCGTACTCGTACGTGCTGTACCTGTGCCCGCGCTGGTGCCTCGGCCGGTGCCGTGCATGGTGCCCTCTCTCGCCGTCTGCCCCTGTGGGTGGCCGGTCCGGCCAGCCTACGGGGTGGCGGCGGGCGCGGAGCCGGGGCCGCTCCCCGACTCCGGCCCCCGGCTCCGGCCCCGCCCCGGCCCCCGCCCCGGCCCCGTAGTCACACCGAGGTCACACCGCCGTCACACCGTGTGCTCGTCTGCTGCCGACAGCGCCTCGTCCAGCAGGTGCAGGCCCTCCTTCGCCTCCGCCTCGGTGATGGTGCAGGCGGGGACCACATGCGTGCGGTTCATGTTCACGAAGGGCCACAGGCCGCCGCGCTTGCAGGCCGCCGCGAAGGCCGCCATGGGGGCGTTGGCCTCGCCCGTCGCGTTGTACGGGACCAGGGGCTCGCGGGTCTCCCGGTCGCGTACCAGCTCCAGGGCCCAGAAGGCGCCGAGGCCGCGCACCTCGCCCACCGACGGGTGACGCGCGGCGATCTCGCGCAGGCCGGGGCCGATGACGTCGGCGCCGATGCGCGCGGCGTGCGCGACGACGCCCTCCTCCTCCATCGCGTTGATCGTGGCGACCGCGGCCGCGCAGGCGAGCGGGTGCCCCGAGTACGTGAGCCCGCCGGGGTACGGCTTCCTGGCGAAGGTCTCGGCGACGGCGGACGAGATCGCCACGCCGCCCAGCGGGACGTACCCGGAGTTGACGCCCTTGGCGAAGGTGAGCAGGTCGGGGACCACGTCGAAGTGGTCGGCGGCGAACCACTCGCCGGTGCGCCCGAAGCCCGCCATCACCTCGTCCAGGATGAGGAGGATCCCGTACCGGTCGCAGATCTCCCGCACTCCGGCCAGATAGCCCGGCGGCGGGACCATGATCCCGGCCGTGCCCGGCACGGTCTCCAGGATGATCGCGGCGAACGACGCGGGGCCCTCGAAGGCGATGATGTCCTCAAGGTGGGCGAGCGCCCGCGCGCACTCCTCGGCCTCGGTGGTCGCGTAGAAGGCCGAGCGGTACAGGAACGGCGCCCAGAACCGGACCACGCCGGACGAGCCGGTGTCGGAGGCCCAGCGGCGCGGGTCGCCGGTGAGGTTGATCGCGGCCGACGTCGCGCCGTGGTAGGAGCGGAAGGCGCTGAGGATCTTGGGGCGGCCGGTGTGCAGCCGGGCCATCCGCGCGGCGTTCTCGACGGCCTCGGCGCCGCCGTTGGTGAAGAAGATCTTGTCCAGGTCGCCGGGGGTCCGCTCGGCGATGAGGCGTGCGGCCTCGGAGCGTACGTCGATGGCGAAGGCGGGCGCGAAGGTGGTCATCTTCGCGGCCTGCTCCTGCACGGCGGCGACGACCTTGGGGTGCTGATAGCCGATGTTGGTGTAGACGAGGCCGCTGGTGAAGTCGAGGTAGCGGTTGCCCTCGTAATCCCAGAAGTGCACGCCTTCGGCTCCGGCCACGGCAAGCGGATCGATCAGCTCCTGCGCGGACCAGGAGTGGAAGACATGCGCGCGGTCGGCGGCCTTGACGGCCGCGCCCTTCGCGGGGTCGGCGGGAACGAGATGAGGGGTCATGCAGCCGAGCGTAAGCGTCCGAGATACGGACAAACCATCGGCGGCCTGTCTGCCCTGGCGGGCCCGCCGCCGACAGTGTGTCGATCGACGCGACTCTTGACAGCACGCTACCAATTAGGCAGCATGCTGTCATAACAGATAGACGGCGAGAGACAGCGAGGCAGAGTCATGACCGGCAATGACCGCAAGCTCGTGTACGCGGCTCTCTACCCCACCTACGCCGACTGGGAGTCCGGGCACGCCATGGCCGAACTCGCCCGCAACGGCTACGAGATCCGCACGGTGGGCCTGACCCTCGACCCGGTGACCACCATCGGCGGCCTGCGCATCCAGCCCGACCTCACGCTCGACGACGTACGCGCCGACGGCGCCGCGCTGCTCCTGCTGACCGGCGCCGAACTCTGGGACGGCGGCGACGAGCTGGCCCCCTTCGCCCGGCGGGCCCGCGCGTTCCTGGACGCGGGCGTACCGGTCGCCGCGATCTGCGGCGCCACCGCGGGACTGGCCCGCGAGGGGCTGCTCGACGACCGGAAGCACACCAGCAACGTCTCCTTCTATCTGACGGCCACCGGATACAAGGGCGGCGAGAACTACGTCGAGGCGGACGCGGTGACGGACGGCGACCTGATCACGGCGGGCGCGACCGAGCCGGTCGCGTTCGCCCGCGAGATCCTGGCGCGGCTCGGGGTGTACGAGGGCGAGGTGCTGGACGCCTGGTACCGGCTGTTCCACGACTCGGACGCGGCGGCGTACGAGATCCTCGCGGCGGCACAGGCGGCACAGGCGGCACAGGCAGAGGACGCGGCCCAGGCAACCCAGGCAGGGGGCGCGGCCTTGTGAGGGAGACCGAGGCCCTCAGCCGGACGGCGCTCGGCGTCTTCCGGCTGAACGGCCAGTTCCTGGCCGTGTCCGAGCGACTGGCGCGGCCCGCGGGACTGACCGCGGCGTGGTGGCAGGTGCTCGGCGCGGTGCTGCGCGAGCCGCTGACCGTCGCGGGGATCGCCCGCGCGATGGGCATCACCCGGCAGAGCGTGCAGCGGATCGCCGACCGGCTGGTCGGCGACGAGCTGGCGGAGTACGTCCCCAACCCGGCGCACCGCCGCGCCAAGCTCCTCACCCCGACGGACGCGGGCCGGGACGCGATCGCCCGGATCGAGCCCGGCCACGCGGAGCTGGCACGGCGGCTGGCGGCGGAGCTGGGGGCGGCGGAGTTCGCGGAGACGGTACGGGTCCTGGAGCGCCTGTCCCACGCGCTGGACGCGGCGGCCGGACCTGGGTCCGGCGCGTCGCCCGAGCCGGGCCCTGGTATGACGTCCGAGCCGAGCCCTGGCGCGGCATCCGAGCCGAGCCCTGGCACGGCGTCCGGGCCGGACGCGATGCGATAACGATCACCGCACCGGGCGCGGCGGCCCTCAGCGAACGACAGCCGCTGTCGAGCGGAGCCGTTATCGAACGGTAGCGGAGCCCCGCGCTCCCCCGCACTATCCTCGACCCACTGGGGCTGTACGGGGGAGGAACATTCACCATGGACAAGCTGAGCTCTGGCGACCCGCGGACCATCGGGGCGTACCGCCTGCTCGGCCGACTCGGCGCGGGCGGCATGGGGCAGGTGTATCTGGCCCGTTCGGAGCGCGGGCGTACCGTCGCGCTCAAAGTCGTGCACTCCGAGCTCGCCGGGCGCGAGGAGTTCCGGGAGCGCTTCCGGCAGGAGGTCGCGGCGGCGCGGCGGGTGGGCGGCGCGTGGACCGCGCCGGTGCTCGACGCGGACACCGAGGCCGAGGTCCCCTGGGTGGCGACCGGCTATGTCGCGGGCCCTTCCCTGCACTCCGTCGTCGCGCGCGGATACGGCCCGCTGCCCGAGCGCTCCGTACACGCCCTCGCCGCCGGTCTCGTCCGGGCCCTTACGGACATCCACGCGGCGGGCCTGGTCCACCGCGACCTCAAGCCGTCGAACGTCCTGCTCACCATCGACGGCCCCCGCGTCATCGACTTCGGCATCGCCCGCGCCCTGGAGACCGCGACGGCCGGCGGTCTCACCCACACCGGTGCGCTGATCGGCTCGCCCGGCTTCATGGCCCCCGAGCAGATACGCGGCGACCGCGTCACCCCCGCCTGCGACGTCTTCTGCCTGGGCTCCCTGCTGGCGTACGCGGGGACGGGCAAGCTGCCGTTCGGTGCGGACAACAGCGGCGTGCACGTACAACTCTTCCGCATCGCCCAGGAGCCGCCCGACCTCACCGGGCTTCCGGAGAGCCTCCAGGACCTGGTGACCGCCTGCCTCGCCAAGAAGCCCTCCGCACGCCCCTCGCTGACCGACCTGCTGGCCCTGACCGGCGGTACGGACACGACGCTGCCCGACGGCCGCACCCGCGAGCCGTGGCTGCCGAGCGCGCTCGTCGCCCAACTGGGACGCCACGCGGCCGAGCTGCTGGAGGCCGAGCACCCGGAACCGGAAGACGAACAGCCGCAGGCCGGGCAGCCTGAGGAGCCAGGCCAGCACCCCCCGAAACAGCCCCCAGAGCAACAGCCGGAGCAGCAGCCGCAGTCGAGCCCCGAGGCGGCCACCGCGTCGGTTCCGCCCCCGAGCACGGCGACGGCACCGACGCTGGTTGCACCCCCGCCGCCCTCATCACCCCCACCGGGGCACGAGGTACCGCACACACTCCGCTACGAGCCCGCCCCGCCACCGCCACCCCGCCGGGGCGGACGGATGACCGCCGCGCTGCTCGCCGTGGCGGTGGTCGTCGCACTGGGAGCGGGAGGCACGGTGTACGCGGTGATCAAGGGCGACGAGGGCCGCCAGCCCACAGCCGCGCCAAGCGAGACCACCACTCCCACCAACGACGCCGAGCCCGGCAAATCCGACGCACGCCCCTCACCCGACGAACTCGCCACACCCACCGACTCCCTCAGCCCCATCACTCCGCCCAGCCCCTCCCCCGACGCGGGCGACGTACCCAAGAAGTTCCTCGGCGTATGGCGGGCCACCTTCCAAGCACAAGGCGGCACCAACACCCGCGTACTGACGCTCCGTCAAGGCAACAGGGGCGAGACCATGATGAGCCTCGTGGGGAACGGCCCGACCTACGCCTGCCGCTGGAAGGCGTCGCTCCAGTCGGGCGCTGGCAGCCAACTGTCCCTGAATCCTTCACAGGTAACCCAGGGCCCCACACATAGCTGCAAGCCAGGCCCGGTCAGCCTCCTCCGCCTGCAACCCGACGGAACACTCGTCCGCACCCTGGTAGGCAGCGGCGGCACCCCCCTCACCTACCGCAAGCAGACCCCCTGAGCGGCCTCACAGCAGGTCCAGGAGGAAATCATTCCGGTATCGGAGATTACGGTGCCGAACCCGGTTCCTGGGAACGGAGTACGAGGCCTGCATGAATAGCGAAACGACGCCCTCGGCACTGGCGGACATAGAGGCCGTCCTACGGGCAGCAGATCGAGAGGAGGGGCCCAGCCACTTGGAGTTTCCGGAAGGCTACGACCACGCAGAGGCCAAGCGGCGTGCAGGCGTTCTCGTTGCGCGGCTGAACGAAGAGTTCAATACCTCGTGCCACTTCGACAACTCCATTCAGGACGCTAGTTTCCACGCCCTCCTGGCCGTTCCCGGCGTCTCTACTGAGGCAGGTACGCAGATTTCCGTACGGCTCAGTTGCTACGCACGGCTCGCGGTCGTCATGGCCAAGCACCCAGGTGCGTACACGGGCCTCGATGACGCCGTGACCCAGGGCGCGCTGACCGAGCGGGACAGGGCCCGCGTGGAGACCGCGCTGCACGCACTCGGCTATGTGATCGTTCCGGAGGAACTGCTGCATCGCCCTTATGACGGCGTGACCAACCTGAACTCTTATCAGGAGTCGGCCACGTGGTGGACGCGCTTCTTCAATTACATCTGACGCCCTACCGGGCAAGAGCCGAACACCGACCGAGGCGAGGCCTGGGGATGTGGCCCCAGGCCTCGTGGATCTACGGCCAGCGCACTCCGGTCGGGCCGCGAACCGGTTTGCGGCAGTCCGGTGCGGGGTCGCCGGGTGGCGTGGGCATGGGCTCGCGCTCGGGGTCGGTGTCCAGGGCGTAGCAGAGTTGTGCGTGGAGGGTTTCTGCTTCGGCGGGGGTGAGGCGGAGGGTGAGGTCGGTGTCGAATCTGCCGTCCTGCTGGAGCCAGAGGGGGATGGTGAGGCGGCCGTCCGCGTCACGCTGTACGGGTTTGCCGGGTACGCGGCTGATGCGCGGGCCCTGTGCTGTGGTTCGGGCGGGTCGGGAGTCTGCCATCAGAATGCGACCCCCGGCCTGCCGGGGGCTCCGACGGGGTGCCCGTGGATGATCCACGGGCCGACGTCGATGCCGTCGAGCGCGAGCGCGAGGGCTGTGCGGCGCTCGTGTTGTTCGTGGGCGAGGAGGTAGGGGCGTACGAGGGGGCTGGGCCCGTCGAGGATCGGGCTGTCGAGGGTCGACCGTCCGGCTGGGGTGACGGGGGTGCCCGCCTGGCGGGGCAGGCTCGGCGGGATGATCCGGCGGACGAGCAGCCGCAGCCCGGTCGCGGTACGGGACGGCCTCGGGGTCACCGTGGCCATGGCCGTACGGATGCTGCGGCGGCGTCCCCTGGCCGGGGCGAGGTGGATGAGGAGGCGGATGGCTGTTCGTTGCAGGGCGAGCCCGATAGCGTGGTTCATGCTGACGCTGTCTCCTGGATGTGGACCGGCGTTGGCCAGGCCCCGGAGTGCTCCCAACACCGCCGGGGCCCCTCGTTGTCGCGTAACCAGCCGACTACGGTGTGCACTTCGACTGTAGCCACAACACATTTAGCGTCACAACGTTTATCCCGCTTCGCGCGAAGATGGCATATGCCCGAAGGCGTCGGACTTGATACCCGAGAGCAGGGCGCGCAGCTTCTGCGGAGTGGCCTCGATGACTGTTCCGGGGTCGTCGCTCTCCCGCATCAGTACGGCAGCGCCACACAAGGCCAGCTCCACGCAGTTGCCATCGTTGTCCTCCGAGAAGGACGACTTACGCCACTGGATATCCATACTTCTCACGCTTTCAGAGTTGTCCGACCACTTGTCGGATGAGGTCCCGCGAAGGCGCTGGCTCCAGGCAGCGCTCCTCCAACCGGTCCAGGAGCCTGCGGTAGTTCACCAGGTGCGTCTCGGCGTGCAGAAACCTGGACCCGAGAGGCGTGTCCGACTGAACGGTGTCCAGCTGCTCAACAGCCCCATGGGCGTACATGGTTGAGCTGCCCGCGCTGGGAAACCCGCCGACGGCGAATGGCAGCACGCGCAGGGTCACATGCTCCCGCTCCGACTGCGACAGCAGATGCGTCAACTGCGCCTTCGTAACGGCGGCTCCTCCGAACAGCATGCGCAGCGCGGCCTCGTGGATGATGAACGTGCACGTCGGCGGCTCCTCCCGGTCCAGGACAGCACTGCGCCTGATCCTGAAGTCGACCTTGCGGTCCAGGTCCTCGTCAGTCAGCGGCGGTACCGCCTCCGCGAAGACGGCGCGTATGTAGTCCTCGTGCTGGAGGAGTCCCGGCATGTGCGTGAGCTGCGCGGTGCGTAGGGCGACAGCAAAATGCTCCACCTCCGCAAGGTCCAGCATCCCCGCGGGCAACACGTCACGGTACTCGTGCCACCAGTTGGTCCCGCGCTCCTTCGCCATCTCGGCGAGCGCGTTGACGTACGCCCTGTCCGGACAGGAGTAGTTGGCCGCCCACACCCGCACGCGGTCGGCGCTGACTCCGAACCGCGCGGACTCGATGTTGCTGACCGCGGACTTGTCGACCTGATGTATCTCGGCGGCTTCCGTCAGGGACAACCCCACGTGCTCCCGCATCTTGCGCAGCTCCGCGCCGAGTCGCCGCTGCCGCTCCGTCGGAGGCTTTCTCGCCGCCATCCGCCTCCCCTTCGTCTCCCTGCCGCCCAGCGTAGCCACTGCCGTGCGGACCGCGCCCACACGCCCATGTGCCGTACCGGATGAGGGCCCAGGCCGGGGTCTCGGCGATCAGCGCGAGTGCGCTGGCTGTTCCGCGCAGTCGGCGCGGGCCGCCTGTGCGGCGTGGTCAGAGAACGACGGGGCAGCGGGCCGCGCCGCTGCGCTTGATCCTGGCGTCCGACGTGACCAGAGCAGCGCCGAGGGCTTCGGTCAGGGCGGGCCTCGTCCAGAGCCGCGCTGTCCAGTTTGGGTACACCCCCGCGGGTGCCTCGGCCCAAGCAGGCGGTTCTCATGCCCGCATGCGCCTGTGCCGTGGCCGCTGAGGGGGTTGCCCTCGCCGACCACGGCACAGGAATCGACTCGGAAGCCGACGGCTCGGTTACAGGAACGAGTTGATCTCGATCGTCTCATCGCGGCCGGGGCCGACGCCGATCGCCGAGATCGGCGCTCCGGACATCTGCTCCAGGGCCTTCACATAGGCCTGGGCGTTCTTCGGGAGGTCGGCGAAGGACTTCGCCTTGGTGATGTCCTCGGACCAGCCGGGGAGGTACTCGTACACCGGCTTCGCGTGGTGGAAGTCGGTCTGCGAGTACGGGAGTTCCTCGACGCGCTTGCCGTCGATCTCGTACGCGACGCAGACCGGGATCTGCTCCCAGCCGGTGAGCACGTCCAGCTTGGTGAGGAAGAAGTCCGTCAGGCCGTTGACGCGGGTCGCGTACCGCGCGATGACCGCGTCGAACCAGCCGCAGCGGCGATCGCGCCCAGTGGTCACGCCCCGCTCGCCGCCGATGGTGCGCAGCGCCTCGCCGTCCTCGTCGAAGAGCTCCGTCGGGAACGGGCCCGCGCCGACACGCGTGGTGTAGGCCTTGAGGATGCCGATCACCCGGCTGATCTTCGTCGGGCCGACGCCCGCGCCGGTGCAGGCGCCGCCGGAGGTCGGGTTCGAGGACGTGACGAAGGGGTACGTGCCGTGGTCCACGTCCAGCAGCGTGCCCTGGCCGCCCTCGAAGAGCACGACCTTGCCCTCGTCGATCGCGTTGTTCAGAATCAGGGTCGTGTCGGCGACGTACGGCTTGATCTGCTCGGCGTAGGTGAGCATCTCTTCGACGATCTGGCCAGCGTCGATCGCACGCCGGTTGAAGACCTTGGCGAGGAGTTGGTTCTTGGTCTCCAGCGCCGCCTCGACCTTCTGTTCCAGGATCGACTCGTCGTAGAGGTCCTGGACCCGGATGCCGGTGCGGTTGATCTTGTCGGCGTAGGTCGGACCGATGCCACGCCCCGTGGTACCGATCTTGCGCTTACCGAGGAACCGTTCCGTCACCTTGTCGACGGTGACGTTGTACGGAGTGATCAAATGGGCGTTACCGCTGATCAGGAGCTTGGACGTGTCCACGCCGCGGTCATTGAGCCCGCTCAGCTCGGAGAGCAGGACCGCCGGGTCGACGACCACGCCGTTGCCGATCACCGGGGTACATCCCGGCGAGAGGATTCCGGAGGGGAGGAGGTGCAGCGCGTATTTCTGGTCGCCTACGACAACCGTGTGGCCGGCGTTGTTGCCGCCCTGGTAGCGCACCACATAGTCAACGGAACCACCGAGCAGGTCGGTGGCCTTTCCCTTGCCCTCGTCACCCCACTGAGCACCGAGCAGCACAAGTGCGGGCACAGGCGTACACCCCTTCCGGGCGGGGCATGTCCAGGGTCAGGGGCGTGCGCGGCAGCGCACACCGGCGACCCTCGTTGGCCGCACCCGTCGGACCGGTGCCCCGGAATAGACGAAGCCCCTGGCGCAATAGCGCAAGGGGCTCTTGCACAAAGATGCTACCCGAGGAAGGACCGAGGTGTCGGCTCCAGAGCCCGCCACGCGGCACACAGCAAGCCCAGGATCCCTGCTGGTGGTGATCGATCCGGGTGCCCGGCGCAGCGACGGCGAGTCCGTACGGATCGCCAAGGACGTACTCGGCGGTGGCGCCGACGGGGTCAAGGTGTGCTTGCCGGACAGTCCCGAGGAATTCACCCGAGCGCTGGCCAGACGGGGGTCCCGGCGTCCCGTGGTGGTGGGTGACGACCGGGCGCTGCTGCGGGCCGTGGCGGGGCTGCACCGGGAGCGCGAGCTGGCGTCGTCGGTGCTCTCGCTGGTGCCGGTCGGTACGGCGACGACGCTGGCCCAGTCCCTCGGCGTGCCCGCGGGGGCGGTGGCCGCGGCGCGGGCGGTGCTGGACGGGACGCCGCGGTGGCTGGATCTGCTGGTGGACGACAGTGACGGGGTGGTGCTCTCGGAGCTGCGGATTCCGGCGGGCGGGGCGGAGTCCGGAGCGTCGGGATCGGACGGCGGGCAGGGGCAGGGGCGAGAGCCTGGGCAGGGGCGGGAATCCGGGCTGGGGCTAGGGCTGGGGCTTGGCCTGGGGCCGGGGGCTGGAGCCGGGATCGGGCCGGACGCCGAGTCGGAACGCGGCCCAGGGCCGGGCTCGGGGCCGGGCTCCGACTCGGGCTCCGACTCGGGGCCAGCGTCGGTGTCCGGACCGGGATCCGGGCCCCATCCCGGATCCGGATCCGGATCCGGGATGGGGCCGGGCGCGGGCTCCGGGTCTGGCGGCGTGCCGGAGCCGGGTCCGCGGCCGGGGCCGGGCGCGGAGGCGAAGGGGCAGGCGCGGGTGCGGGCGCGGGCTAGGAGCGCGGGGAGCTCCGCGCCGGGCGCGCTGCTGCGTACCTGCCAGTCGCTGGTGCGCACGCTGGTGCGGCCCTCGGCGTCGGCCGCCGGGGGCGGCGCCGGACCGTGGCGGCTGCGGATCGAGGCGGACGGCGTGACCCTGGTGGACCTCGACCAGCCGGTGGCGGCGGTGTCGGTACGCCCGGTCCGGGGCGGACTGGCCCGCGTCGAGGTGCGGCCCGCGTCCCTGGGCGCGGACGGGACGCCGCTGCTGGCCCACGCCCGCGCGGTGACCGTCTCGGGTCCTGACTTCCGCTACCGCGCGGACGCGCTGGTCGCGGGCCCGGTGCGGACGCGCACCTGGACGGTGCGGCCGGGGGCCTGGGGACTGACGCTGCCCCGCACCGAGTAACCGCGGCGTCGGGGAGCCGCGATACCGAGTGCCTACGGCACCGAGTAGCTACGGCGAGGTCGGCGTGGCGCGGGCGGCGAGATGGGCGTTCCAGCGCAGAAGTACGTCGTGCAGCTCCTTCTTGAGGAACTCGAAGAACTCCGCGCTCTCCGCCAGCCGCCGCCCCGCGTCCGTGTCGCCGCCGACGATGTGGACCCCGTCGGCCAGCACCCGCTGCCAGCGGTCCAGGAGCTGGTCACGGCGGGTCATGGACTCGAACCAGACGTGGTTGTGCAGCCGGTACCGCTCCCGCCGCGAGCCGGGTTCGCGCTCGCGGCTGACCAGGTTGACCTGGGCGAGATAGCGCACGGCCCCGGACACCGCGGCGGCACTGATCCGCAGCCGCGCGGAAAGCTCGGCGGAGGTGAGCACGCCGCTCTCCTCGGTCAGCAGGCAGGCGAAGACCCGTGACGGCATCCGCG
Source organism: Streptomyces sp. O3 (assembly GCF_054788135.1). NCBI lineage: Bacteria > Bacillati > Actinomycetota > Actinomycetes > Kitasatosporales > Streptomycetaceae > Streptomyces > Streptomyces sp. O3. Next base: position 34,330 of record NZ_JBTVYK010000005.1, on the reverse strand, counting down.
GCATCCCGGCCTCGGTCAGCTCCGCGGCGAAGCGTTCGACGAACGCCGCCACCGCCCGCTCGTCGCGGCCGTCGCGGCCGTCCCGCCCGTCGCGATCGTCGCGGCCGTCCCGCTCACCCGGCTCGCCTCGTGCGCTCTCGTTGCCTGCCACAGCCTCTCCCCGTTTCAGTGATCTACGCGTCGATCGTAACCGGCCCTCTTAACGGTTCTTTAACTTCACAAATTTGTGAAATAAGCGTAGCTTCCAGAGCATGACGAAGGCAATCACCGTGTCCGGGCTGTACAAGTCCTTCGGCCGGACCCGCGCGCTGGACGGCCTCGACCTGGAAGTCGAGACCGGTGAGGTGCACGGCTTCCTGGGGCCCAACGGCGCCGGGAAGTCCACCACGATCAGGGTCCTGCTCGGCCTGCTGCGGGCCGACTCCGGCGCCGCGCAGCTGCTCGGCGGCGATCCCTGGCACGAGGCGGTGGCGCTGCACCGGCGGCTCGCGTACGTGCCCGGCGACGTCGAGCTGTGGCCCGGCCTCACCGGTGGCGAGGCCATCGACGTACTGGGACGGCTGCGCGGCACGCTCGACAAGCGGCGGCGGGACGAGCTCATCGAGCGCTTCGACCTCGACCCGACGAAGAAGGGCCGGACGTACTCGAAGGGCAACCGGCAGAAGGTCGCGATCGTCGCCGCGCTCGCCTCCGACGCCGAGCTGCTGCTCCTGGACGAGCCCACCGCCGGGCTCGACCCGCTGATGGAGGTCGTGTTCCAGGATGTGATCGCCGAGGCGAAGGCCGCGGGCAAGACGGTGCTGCTGTCCAGCCACATCCTGGCGCAGGTGGAGAAGCTCTGCGACCGCGTGAGCATCATCCGGCTCGGCAGGACCGTGCAGTCCGGCACGCTGAGCGAGCTGCGCCATCTGACGCGTACGACCGTCGAGGCGGAGACCGAGCGCCCGGTGACGGGCCTTGAGAGCATGCCGGGCGTGCACGCGGTGCGGAGCGCGGACGGCGGCCGGGTGCGGTTCGCCGTGGACGGCGCCGAGTTGGACGGCGTACTGCGCAGGCTCACCGAGTCCGGCGTCCGGAGCCTGGTCAGCCACCCGCCCACGCTTGAGGAGCTGATGCTGCGCCACTACGGCGACGAGCTCGCCGCCAACGGGCACGACGCCGGGAACGGTGACGCACGCGGAGACGTGCACGGCTCCGGGCCCGGCTCCGGGCCCGGTTCCACGCACGGTGACGGAGCGGGACGATGAGCGCCGCCACCGCCGCCAAGACGCCCCCGCGCACCGGCGCGGACGCGCGCGGCAGCGCGTTCGCGGGCACCCGCACGCTGATCCGCTTCAACCTGCGCCGCGACCGCGTCCGGCTCCCGGTGTGGGTGCTCGCCCTGTTCCTCGGCACGCTCGCCACCGCGAACAGCCTCACCTCGCTCTACGCGACCGCCGAGGACCGCGCCGAAGCCGCCGAGACCGCCGACACCCCCGCCGGGCTCGCCCTGAACGGCCCCCGGCACTACCTGGACGACTACACCATCGGCTCGATGCTGAGCCACCAGATGCTCGGCACCATGGCCGTGCTGACCGGCCTGATGAGCGTCCTGATCATCACCCGGCACACCCGCGGCGAGGAGGAGACCGGCCGCGCCGAGCTGGTGCGGTCCACCGTCGTCGGGCGGCACGCGCACCTGGCCGCCGCGCTGGCCGTCGCGGTGCTGGCCAACCTGGCGCTGGCGCTGCTGCTCGCCTTCGGCCTGACCGGTCTCGGCATCGACGGCGTCGGCTTCGGCGGATCGCTGCTCTACGGGCTCGCGTACGCGGCGTCCGGGATCGTCTTCGCCGCCGTCGCCGCCGTGACGGCGCAGATCACCGCGCACACGCGCGGCGCGTCCGGCATGGCGCTCGCCGTCATCGGGGCGGCGTACGTGCTGCGCGCCGCCGGTGACGCGGGCGAAGGCGGCGGGAGCGGAAGCGGCGAGGGCGACGCGGGCGGCAGCGGCGCGCTGTCCTGGCTCTCGCCGATCGGCTGGGTGCAGCGGAGCTACCCGTACCTGGACGACCGGTGGTGGCCGCTGGCGCTCTGCCTGGTCTTCGCGGCGGCCGTGGCGGCGGTGGGCTTCCGCCTCTCCACGCGGCGGGACGTGGGCGCGGGGCTGCGCGCCGCGCGGCTCGGCGATCCGGTGGCGTCGCCCGCGCTGAGCAGGCCGCTCGGCCTGGCGCTGCGGCTGCACCGGGGCGTCCTGACCGGGTTCGGCGTCGGCGCGTTCCTGATGGGCGCGATGTACGGCTCGATCCTCGGTGACGCCGAGGACATGCTGAAGGACATCGACGAGATCCAGGAGGCGCTGGAGCGGATCGGCGGCGCCACGGTCGTGGAGTCCTTCGCCGCCATGATCATGGTGGTGCTCGCGATCGTCGCCTCGGTGTACGTGGTGATGGCCGCGCTGCGGCCGCGCTCCGAGGAGACGGCGGGCCGCGCCGAACCGCTTCTGGCGACCGGGCTCTCGCGGGACCGCTGGGTCGGCTCCCATCTGGCCGTGGCCCTGGCGGGCGGTACGGCGGTGCTGCTCGTCGCCGGGCTCGGCTTCGGGCTCGCGGGGGCGGCGTCGGCGTCGGACGGCGGCCTGGTGCTGAAGCTCACCGGGGCCGCGCTGGCCTACGCACCGGCGCTGTGGGTGACGGTCGGCGTCGCGACCGTGGTCTTCGGGTGGTTCCCCAGGGCGAGCGTGCTGGCGTGGGTCATGCCGGTGTACGCGTTCGTCGCCGGGTATCTGGGCCAGTTGCTCCAGTTCCCCGACTGGGTCGACGCCCTGTCGCCGATGGGTCACGTACCGCAGCTCCCGGCCGCGGAGATGGACTGGACGCCGATGGCCGTACTGACGGCGGTGGCGGCGGGGCTGCTGTGGCTGGGCCTGGCGGGATTCCGCCGCCGGGACGTAGAGACGAAGTAGCCCCGAGTCGAGGCCCGCCACCCGTCGGCCGCCGGCCCGCCGGCCCGCTACGGCCGCCGGGCGGGCGGCGGCCAGCGGACGACGGGCCGCGGGCATCCGGCGGCGGGTGGCGGGTGGCGGGCCGTGGGCAGAGGGTGGCGGGCCGTGGACATCCGGCAGCGGCCAGCAAGCCGCGAGCACCCGGCAGCGAACCTCGGCCGACAGGCGGCGGCCAAGACGACGGCGGCGGCCAGCAGGCCGCGGCCGTGACGACGGCGGCGGCGGGCGAGGTGTCAGGCCTTGGGTTAGCCGCCCGCCGTGGGGAGGGTGACCTCGAAGCAGCAGCCGCCGGAGACGTTGCGGACCGCTGCCCGGCCCTGGTGGGCCTCGACGATGCCGCGGACGATGGCGAGGCCCAGACCGGCCCCGGCCGGGGGCGTGCGGGCGTCGGTGCCGCGCCAGCCGGTGTCGAAGACGCGGGGCAGGTCCTCGTCGGGGATGCCGCCGCAGCCGTCCGTCACGGACAGGACGACGCCGTCTCCGTCGGGCGAGCGGTGCGCGCCGACCGCGACCGTGCCGTCCGCGGGGGTGCGGCGGATCGCGTTGATCAGGAGGTTGCCGAGTACCCGGCTCATCTCGGCGCTGTCGACCTCGACCGGCACCGCGTCGATCCGGTCCCCCACCAGCCGTACGCCGTGCTCGCGCGCCAGCGGGTCCGCGCCCGCGAGCGCGTCGCCGACCAGGTCGTACACGGAGATCCGGGACGGGCTGAGGGCGAGCGCGCCCGCGTGGATCCGGGACAGCTCGAAGAGGTCGCCGACCATGCCGTTGAGCCGTTCGACCTCGGTGCGGATCTGGCGCAGATAGCGCTCGGGGTCGGCGGCCATGCCGTCTTCGAGCGCCTCGGACATGGCGCGCAGCCCGGCCAGCGGGGTGCGCAGGTCGTGGGAGATCCAGGCGACCAGTTCGCGCCGGGACTTCTCCAGCGCGCGCTCGCGTTCCCGCGACTCGGTCAGCTTGGCGCTGGTCGCCTCCAGTTCGCGGGTGAGCGCGGCGAGTTCGGCGGTCGCCGGGCCGCCGGGCGGCGCGGCGAACGTGCCGCCTTCGCCGAACGAACGCGCCGCCAGGGTCAGCGCGTTGCTGCGGGCGACGACCCAGCGGCCGAGCAGCACCGCGGTGGCCAGCGACACCACCGCCGACATGGCGACGACGATGTTCACCACGGTCATGTCGTGCGGCGAGATGAACATCTCCCAGCAGACCAGGAGCGTTCCGGCGAGCATCGCGGTCACCGCGACCGCGGCGACGACGGACAGGTGCGTCACCAGCGAACGGTTCCGCAGCATCCGCAGCGCGAGCGCGCCGAGCAGGCCCGCGACCGCCGCGCCGAGGAAGGCGAGCAGGGCGATGATGAGGAAGTCCGTCATGGGGCGCTCCGGGTCATGAGGTGCTCCGGGTCATGGGGTGCTCTGGTGGGCGGCGTCGGACGGTACGTCCAGGCGGTAGCCGACGCCCCACACCGTCTGGATCAGCCGGGGCCTGGCCGGGTCGTCCTCGACCTTGCCGCGCAGCCTGCGGATGTGCACCGTGACGGTGGAGAGGTCGCCGAACTCCCAGCCCCATACCTCGCGCATCAGCTCCTCGCGGCTGAAGGCCCGCCCCGGATACCGCAGGAAGAAGGTGAGCAGGTCGAACTCCCGAACAGTGAGGGCGAGTTCGGTTTCGCCGCGCCCGTCACTCTCGCGCTTGGTGGCACGGCGGGCGGCCGGGTCGACCGCGAGCCCGGCGGCGGCCAGCGGCGCGGCCGGAGGCGGGGCCGTGACGGCGGCCTGGCTGCGGCGGAGCACCGACTCGACGCGGAGGACGAGTTCGCGCGGACTGAAGGGCTTGGTGACATAGTCGTCGGCCCCTATTTCGAGGCCGAGGATCCGGTCGTCCTCGTCACCGCGCGCGGTGAGCATGATCACCGGCACCGGCCCCTTGGCGCGCAGCCTGCGGCAGACCTCCAGGCCGTCCATGCCGGGCAGCATCAGGTCGAGTACGACCAGGTCCGGCCAGTGGGCCGTGGCGCGCTCCAGCGCGATGAGGCCGTCCCCGGCGCGCTCGACGTCGTAACCGGCGCGGTCCAGATAGCCCGCGACGACCTCGGCGACGGTGGGATCGTCGTCCACGACGAGCACACGCGGCGCGCGGCCCGGACCCTGGGGTGGTGTCTGCATACGGTCAGCGTCGCACCGCGCCCGCGGGGGCGGGAGGCTGGACCGGGCTCTGGCCGCCGATGTCCGTGTTTCGTAAGGACCCAAGGCCGGGAATGTCCGTTTCGGCTCCGTAGGGTGGGCGATGTGACCCACCCCACCGCGCATACGCCGCCCGCCGACGTGGTGCTGCCCTGTCTCGACGAGGCCGCCGCGCTGCCCTGGGTGCTGAGCCGGATCCCCGCGGGCTGGCGGGCGATCGTCGTGGACAACGGGTCGACGGACGGCTCGGCGGACGTCGCCCGCGACCTCGGGGCCACCGTGGTGACGGAGCCCCGCCGCGGCTTCGGGGCCGCCTGCCATGCCGGGCTGCTGGCGGCCGAGGCCGACGTCGTCTGCTTCTGCGACTGCGACGCGTCACTCGATCCGGGACTGCTCGAACCCTTCGTGCGTACGGTCGCCGCCGGAGACGCGGACCTGGTCGTCGGGCGGCGACGGCCCCGCGCGCGGGGCGCCTGGCCGCCGCACGCGCGGGCGGGCAACTTCGCCGTGTCGCGGCTGCTGCGCCGCCGCACCGGGGTGCGGCTGCATGACATCGGCCCCCTGCGGGCGGCCCGGCGCGCGCCCCTGCTGGGGCTCGGTCTCACCGATCGCCGCAGCGGGTACCCGTTGCAGATGGTCGTACGGGCGGCCGACGCGGGCTGGCGGATCGAGGAGCGGGACGTGCCGTATCTGCCCCGCGCCGGCCGGTCGAAGGTCACCGGCACCTGGCGCGGCACGTGGCACGCGGTACGGGACATGCGGCGGGTGCTGGCGGAGCCGCCGCTGCCGCCGGATCCGGTATCGCGCTCGGCTCCGCACCCGGATTCGCGCTCGGATTCGCGCTCGGCTCCGCACCCGGATTCGCGCTCGCCGGAGGTGCCGTACCGCGGCGAAGGGGGGACGCGGTGAGCGTCACCACCGTGCTGGTGATCGCGAAAGAGCCGGTGCCGGGCCGCGTGAAGACCCGGCTCACCCCGCCCTGTACACCCGCCGAAGCGGCCCGCCTCGCCGAGGCCGCGCTGGCCGACACCCTGCGGGCGGTCGCGGCGGCCCCCGCCCGGCGGCGCGTCCTGGTGCTGGACGGAGCGCCGGGCGACTGGCTGCCGCCCGGCTTCGACGTCGTGCCGCAGAGCCCCGGTGGGCTCGACGAACGCCTCGCCGCGGCCTTCGCGGGGTGCGCGGGTCCCGCGCTGGTGGTCGGGATGGACACCCCGCAGCTCACCCCGGAGCTGCTCGCCCCCGCCACCGGGGCCACGGCCTGGCAGGGCTGCGACGCCTGGTTCGGCCCGGCCGCCGACGGCGGCTTCTGGGCGCTCGGCCTGGCGAAGCCCGCTCCCGAGCTGCTGCGCGGGGTGCCGATGTCCACGCCCGAGACCGGGGCCGCGCAGCGGGCCCGGCTCACCGGGGCGGGGCTGCGGGTGCGCGACCTGCCCGTACTGCGCGACGTCGACACCATGGACGACGCCGAGCGGGTGGCGGCCACCGCACCCGGCACCCGCTTCGCGGCCGAGTTCGCCCGCCTCGGTCACGAAGCGGGTCACCTGGGACGGTCAGCGGACAGATCAGCGGACAGGTCGGCGGACAGATCAGCGGAGAGGTCAGCGGACATCTGACGGACTGGTGACGGTTCGTTGTCGCGGGGGCCGTCCGGGGCGGGCGCGGCCTACCGTGCACCCGTGAACTCCGAAGCCCGCCCCGACCCCGCCGAACCCCCCGGTCCCGACGCACGCCCCGGCACGGACGCCCGCCCCGGTTCCGCCGCTCGGCGCGGCGGCCGTCGGGATCTGCGCGCCGCGGGGCTCGCCGTCGTGCTCGTCGCGGTCGCCGTCGTCGTCGGCGCCGTCATCGACCGGCCCAACGGCACCCCCGGCAGCCTGCATCTCAACTGGCCGCCGCTGTACGCGCGCTGGTCGCCCCACCTGGGGCCCGGCACGCCCGCCGCGCTCGCCGTGGCCGTCGCCGTCATCGCGTACGGTCCGGTACTCGCCGCGCGGCTGAAGTGGCGCGCCCTGGTGTTCGGCTCGGTCGCCGCGTCCATGGCGTGGATCTGGTCGCTCGCGCTGATCGACGGCTGGCATCTCGGGATCGCCAGGCGGCTCACGACCAAGCACGAGTATCTCCAGGTCATCGACCGGTTCGAGGACATCCCGGCGACACTGCGGGACTTCACGGACCACATCCTGTTCGGCACACCCGACAACTGGCCCGCGCACATCGCGGGCCACCCGCCGGGCGCGACGCTCACCTTCGTCCTGCTCGACCGCGTCGGCCTGGGCGGCGGCGCGTGGGCGGGCGTCTGGTGCATCACCGTCGGCGCCACCGCCGTGGCCGCCGTACTGATCGCGCTGCGCGCGCTCGCCGACGAGGAGCTCGCGCGACGGGCCGCGCCGTTCCTGGTCCTGGCGCCCGCCGCGATCTGGATCGGCGCGTCGGCCGACGGGTACTTCGCCGCCGTCACGGCGTGGACGGTCGCCCTGCTGGCGCTGGCCGCGACCCGTACGACACGGTTCCCCGCCGTCGCGGCCCTGGGCGCGGGCCTGCTGTTCGGGCTGACCGTCTCGCTGTCGTACGGGCTGACCCTGTTCGCCCTGGTCGCCGCCGCGGTGCTGCTGATCGCGCGCAGCGCGCGCCCGCTCCCGCTGTTCCTGCTCGGCGCGCTGGTCATCCCGCTGGCGCTCGCCCTGGCGGGCTTCAACTACTGGGAGGCGTACCACCTCCTGGTCGAGCGCTACTACCAGGGCGCGGGCGGCAACCGCCCCTATGCCTACTTCGTCTGGGCCAACCTCGCCTGCACCGTGCTGGTCGTCGGCCTCGCCTCGGTCGCGGGACTGCGCCGCGCCCTGGCGGCCGTGCCCGCCGCCGTACGCCGCCTGCGCGCCGGCGAGGCGCTGACGGCGGCCGACCGGCTGGTCGCGCTGGTGCTGGCCGCGCTGCTGGCGTTGCTCGTCGCCGATCTGTCCGGCATGAGCAAGGCCGAGACGGAACGCATCTGGCTGCCGTTCACGACCTTCCTGCTGCCCGCCGCGGCGCTGCTGCCCGCCGGCGCCCGGCGCTACTGGCTGGCCGCGCAGGCCGTACTGGCGCTGGCGGTCAACCACCTGCTGTTCACCGGGTGGTGAACCGGACGGGGGCGACCCCGCCTTGCCTTGGCGCGCGGTGGCACGGATGATGCGCTGTGGGGCCGGTGCGGCGTGTTCGATATCCGCACACGCGTGCGGTACGCCGTGCGCGTACGCCGTATGCGGCCCGAGGGGACCGGGGCTCCGATACCGATCAAGGAAGGGGCGGACCGCTACCCGGTAGTACGTCTCAAGGAGACAGCGATGTCGCAGTACCCCGACTCCCCCGCGGCAGGTCCGGCCGAGGCGCCGAACCTCGACTTCGCGGGCACCACCCCGTACGAGGACTACGTCCAGGCCGACGTCCTCACCCACCTCCAGCACCCGCTCTCGGACGATCCGGGCGAGATGGTCTTCCTGGTGACGACCCAGGTGATGGAACTCTGGTTCACCGTCATCGTGCACGAGTGGGAGACCGCGTCCCGCGCCCTGCGCGAGGACGACGTCCCGGTCGCGGTGGCCGCGCTCAAGCGCAGCGTGCGCGAGCTGGAGGCGCTGAACGCCTCCTGGCGGCCGCTGGGCCAGCTGACGCCGGGGCAGTTCAACTCGTACCGCTCCGCGCTCGGCGAGGGCTCCGGGTTCCAGTCCGCGATGTACCGGCGCATGGAGTTCCTGCTCGGCGAGAAGTCGGCGTCCATGCTGGTCCCGCACCGGGGCGCGCCCCGCGTCCACGCCGAGCTGGAGAAGGCGCTGCACCAGCCGAGCCTGTACGACGAGGTGCTGCGGCTGCTGGCCCGGCGCGGGTACGAGGTCCCCGAGGCCGTCCTGAAGCGCGACCTGGACCAGCGCTACGAGCCGTCGCCCGAGGTCGAGGCGGTCTGGGCGGCGGTGTACGGGGCCGATGCCGCCGACGCCGACGTCACCGACGCCCAGGGCGGCGAGCTGCTCCGCCTGGGCGAGGCGCTGACCGATGTGGGCGAACTGGTCTGGCGCTGGCGCAACGACCACCTGGTCGCCACCCGGCGCGCGATGGGCTCCAAGACCGGCACGGGCGGCTCGGCCGGGGTCGCCTGGCTGGAGAAGCGGGCCGCGAAGAACGTCTTCCCCGAGCTGTGGACGGCGCGCAGCCATGTCTGAGCCCGCAGAGCGGACCGGGGCGGCCGAGTCCCCGAAGCTGACCGAGAAGGCCGAACTGGTCGAGAAGGCCGGGCTGGCCGAGAAGGCCGCCGCGCTGGACGGTTCCGACGAACTGGCCGAGGCACGCGAGCGGTTCGTCCTCGACGACGACGTCGTCTACCTGGACGGGAACTCGCTCGGGGCGCTGCCCCGCGCCGTGCCCGCCCGCATCGCCGACGTCGTCACCCGCGAGTGGGGCGAACTGCGCATCCGCTCCTGGACCGAGTCCGGGTGGTGGACGGCCCCCGAGCGGATCGGGGACCGGATCGCCCCGCTCGTCGGAGCGGGGCGGGGCCAGGTGGTGGTCGGCGACTCGACCAGCGTCAACGTCCTCAAGGCGGTCGTGGCCGCGGTACGCCTGGCACACGCCGCGGACGCCGAGCGGGCCGCCGCCCGCGCCCCGCACCCGGACGCGGGGTCCTCCGGCGGCTCTCCGGCCGCCGGACCCGCGGCCCCTGGCCGACAGCCGCACCCGGCGGCAGACCGGACAGGGGGAGACGTCGGGTCCGCGTCGCGCGACGGCGACGGCGACGGCGACGCCTCGGCCTGGAGTGCGGCCCCCGCCGGGACCGCGCCGCCGCCGAGGCGCGTCGGCGCGCCCACGCGCGACGAGATCCTCGTCGACGAGGGGACGTTCCCGACCGACGGCTACATCGCCGCGTCCGCGGCCCGGCTGACCGGCTGCCGTCTGCGCGCCGTGCCCGCCGCGGAGATCGCCGCCGAGGCCGGACCCCGTACCGCCGCCGTGCTGGTGAACCACGTCGACTACCGCACCGGGCGGCTGCACGACCTGCCCGGCGTCACCGCCGCCGTGCACCGGGCCGGGGCCTACGCGGTGTGGGACCTGTGCCACAGTGCGGGCGCGCTGCCGGTCGGGCTCGACGCGCACGGCGTGGACTTCGCCGTCGGCTGTACGTACAAGTTCCTGAACGGGGGGCCGGGTTCGCCCGCGTACCTGTACGTGGCCGAGCGCCATCAGGCCGCCTTCGACTCGCCGCTGCCCGGCTGGAACTCGCACGCCGACCCGTTCGGCATGCGGCCGGACTACGAACCGGCGGACGGCGCCGTACGCGGCCGGGTCGGCACTCCCGACATCCTGTCGATGCTCGCCCTGGAGACGGCCCTCGACGTCTGGGACGGGGTGTCCGTCGAGGCGGTGCGCGCGAAGTCGCTCATGCTGATGGACTTCTTCCTGGAGTGCGTCGACGCGTATGCGCCGCGCGGCCGGGTCAGTTCGCTCACCCCGGCCGCGCACGCCGAGCGCGGCAGCCAGGTCGCGCTGCGGTGCGACGGGGCCGCCGAGGTCATGGCGGAGCTGATCGCGCGCGGCGTGGTCGGCGACTTCCGGCCGCCGGACGTGCTGCGCTTCGGGTTCACGCCGCTGTACGTCTCCTTCGCCGATGTACACCGGGCGGCGCGGGTTCTGGGAACCGTGCTGGGCTGATAGCGTCCGGCGGCCCGTTTCCGTACGCTCCCACCACAGGAGGCCCCGCAGCATGCCGGACGACGACGCGATCGCCCGAGACGCCGCAGAGGCGGAGTCGGCCTTCTCGCACCCCGCCGTCGCGCCCGACTCCACCGCCGCGTACGGCGACCACCCGGACCAGGTCGTCGACTTCCACGCGCCCCGCGGCGTGTCCGGGGCCGCGCCGCTGGTCATCGCCCTGCACGGCGGCGCCTGGCGGGCTCCGTACGACCGGCGGCACTTCACGCCGTTCGTGGACTTCCTGGCCCGTCGGGGCTTCGCCGTGGCCGACGTCGAGTACCGGCGCGGGAGTTCGCTGCCCGCGCAGGGCGGTCGGCAGCCGGTCGCCGGGCGGTGGCCGGAGACCTTCGACGACGTCGCCGCCGCGCTGGACGTGCTGCCCGCCCTCGTACGGGAGCACCTGCCGCAGGCCGACCCGCGGCGCACCGTGCTGACCGGGCACTCGGCGGGCGGCCACCTCGCGCTGTGGGCCGCGTCCCGGCATGTGCTGCCCGCGGACTCGCCCTGGCACGCGCCGTATCCGACCGGGCTGCGCGGGGTGGTCGCGCTCGCGCCGATCGCGGACTTCGCGGTGGCGGACGAGCTGGACGTGTGCGGGGGCGCGGTGCGGCAACTGCTGGGCGGCGGGGAGCGGTTCGATGAGCGGCGCGCCGAGGCCGACCCGGCGCTGCTGCTGCCCACCGGGATCGCGACGACTCTGGTGCAGGGGCGGGCCGACATCGTCGTCCCGCACGCGGTGTCCGAGGCGTACGCCGACGCGGCCGGTCGGGCGGGGGAGCTGGTGGGGCTGACGCTCCTGGAGGACGTCGGCCACTACCCGCTGATCGACCCGGCGGCGGACGCCTGCGCGGTAGTGGCCGAGGAGATCACCCAACTGGCCTTCTGACCGCCCTCCCCTGCCCTGCCCAGCGGCCCCGTCGGCCCGGTCCGGTGGGCCTGCCCCGTCCGGTGGCCCCCGTGGGCGGGGGTGTAGTACTTGCGGCGGAGGGCGAAGGTCCATAGCGCTGGCGACGACGACGCCGCGCACACCGCTTACCGTTCACCGCGTGAGTGTGAACGAGACAGCGACAGCCACGGCCCCGACCCCGCCGGCCGCGAACAGCCCGCGCAGTGATGTGCAGCTCTTGCGCGTCGGCCTCCGCGCGATACGCGAGGACCTGCTGAGCGGGATGCTCGCCGTCCGCCCGCAGCCGCCGCTCGCCGCCGACGGCAGGCTGCTGCACCGGACACCCGCGAGGCTGCGCCCGTACGCGCGCTGGCTGCCGCACGCGGCCGTGGCGCTCCTGGCGGTCCTGGTCGGAGTGGTGCGGTCGTTCACGAACGCCCCGTGGGACCCGTGGAGCTACTCGGACACCGACGGCCGGATCATGGGGCTGGTCGCCGCCGTGGCCGTCGTGCTCACGCTGTTCCGCCCGGTGGCCGCCTTCTGGCTCTCGTTCGCGCTCGTGGCGGCCACCGAGGGGTCGACGTACGTGCTGGGGGCACTCGCCCACCTCGTGGTGATGGTCCTGGTGGCCCTCAGGTCCCGGCCTCGGGTCGCGGCCGGGATGATGCTGCTGACCCTGGTGCTCGGCGTCTTCCTCGGAGAGTGGGGAGCGGGCTACGGCGACGAGCTGGACCTGGTGATGCTCCTGTTCTCCGCCCTCGCGCTGGGTGCGGCCGTCGCCGTGCGCGGCTGGTCCTCGGCCCGCCACGAGGTGGCCGCCAAGGAGGAGGTGACCCTCGCCGAGCGCTCCCAGCGCACGCTGCTTGAGGAGCGCACCACCATCGCCCGCGAGCTGCACGACGTGGTCGCGCACCACATGTCCGTGGTCGCCGTCCAGGCCGAGGCCGCGCCCTACCGCGTCGAGAACCCGCCGCCCGAGCTGGAGCGCGCCTTCGCCACGATCCGGGAGAACGCGGTGGCCGCGCTGACCGAGCTGCGCCGCGTGCTCGGCGTCGTACGGGCGGCGGACTACGAGGCCCCGGACGCGCCGCAGCCCACCCTCGCGAACCTGGACGGCCTGCTGACCGGCGTCCGCGACGCGGGGCTGCGCGTCGAGAAGACGGTCACCGGGGCGGTGCGCGAGCTGCCGCAGGGCGTGGAGCTGTCCGCGTACCGCATCGTGCAGGAGGCGCTGAGCAACGCGCTGCGGCACGCGCCGGGCGCGTCGGCCGCGGTGGAGATCTCGTACGTGCTCGGGGGGCTCGGGCTGCGGGTGGTCAACGGACCGTCCACCGGCCTGGTGAAGCCGTCGCCGGGCGCGGGCCACGGCATCACGGGGATGCGCGAGCGGGTGACGATGCTGAACGGTGAGATGACGGCCGGGCCGACCGACGACGGCGGCTACGAGGTGGCCGTGTTCCTCCCGGTGGCGGCGGCGGCGCGCGAGGGGCGGGCGTGATGACGATCCGGGTGCTGGTCGTCGACGACCAGGTGATGGTGCGCGAGGGCTTCTCGGTCCTCCTGAACGCGATGCCCGACATCGAGGTCGTCGGGGAAGCGGTGAACGGGAACGAGGCCATCGCCCAGGTCGCCGCGCTGCGCCCGGACGTCGTCCTGATGGACATCCGCATGCCGGGCCTGAACGGCATCGAGGCGACCCGCGAGATCGTCGCGTCCGACAGCGGCGCGAAGGTCCTGGTTCTGACGACCTTCGATCTGGACGAGTACGTCTACGACGCGCTGCGCGCGGGGGCGTCCGGCTTCCTCCTCAAGGACGCGTCGGCCCGCCAGCTCGCCGACGGGGTACGGGTCGTGGCGGACGGCGACGCGCTGCTCGCGCCCGCCGTCACCAGGCGGCTGATCTCGGAGTTCGCCCAACTGCCCGACCGGACACGGCCGTCGGTCACGGCGTACGGCGACCTCACGGAACGCGAGACGGAGGTCCTGGTGCTGATCGCCCAGGGGCGCTCCAACGCGGAGATCGCGGAGGATCTGGTGGTCGCGGAGTCCACGATCAAGACCCATGTCAGCCGCGTCCTGGTGAAACTGGGCCTGCGCGACCGCACCCAGGCGGCGGTCTTCGCCTACGAAACCCGTCTGGTCATCCCCGCCTGATCCAATCTCCCGCCGACCGCCGACCGCCGACCGCCGACCCCGCGTCCAGCGGCCCCCTGGTCAGCGGCCCCCTGGTCAGCGGCGTGCCGTCCGGCTAGCGTCCGGGCATGGACGCCGCAGACCTCGCCTTCGACCCCGGCGCACCCGAGTTCGCCGCCGACCCCTACCCGGCCTACGCCGACCTCCGCGCTCGGGGCCGCGCCCACTGGTACGAGCCCACCCGGCAGTGGCTGATCCCGCACCACGCCGATGTGTCGGCCCTGCTGCGCGACCGCCGCCTGGGCCGTACCTACCTGCACCGCTTCACCCACGAGGAGTTCGGCCGCACCCCGCCGCCGCCCGAGCACGAGCCGTTCCACACCCTCAACGACCACGGCCTGCTCGACCTGGAGGCGCCCGACCACACCCGTATCCGCCGCCTGGTCTCGAAGGCGTTCACGCCGCGCACGGTCGAGCGGCTGCGCCCGTACGTCGACGAGCTGGCGGCCCGGCTGGTCGGCGAGCTCGTCGCGGACGGCGGCGACGACCTGATCACGGCCGTCGCCGAGCCGCTCCCCGTGGCCGTGATCGCCCAGATGCTCGGCGTCCCCGAGAGCGACCGCCCCCTGCTGCGCCCCTGGTCGGCGGACATCTGCGGGATGTACGAGCTGAACCCGCCCGAGGAGACGGCCCGGCGGGCGGTGGCCGCGTCGGTGGAGTTCTCGGCGTATCTGAGGGAGCTGATCGCCGAGCGGCGCAAGGAGCCGGGCGACGACCTGGTCTCGGCCCTGATCGCCGCCCACGACGCGGGCGACCGGCTCTCCGAGCAGGAGATGATCTCGACCTGCGTGCTGCTGCTGAACGCGGGGCACGAGGCGACGGTCAACACCACGGGCAACGCCTGGCACGCGCTGTTCGCCCACCCCGACCAGCTGGCCGCGCTCCGCGCCGCCCCCGACGCCCCCGACGCCGCGCTGTCCACAGCTGTGGAGGAGCTGCTGCGCTACGACACCCCGCTGCACCTGTTCGAGCGCTGGGTCCTGGAGGACATCGAGATCGACGGGGTTCGCATCCCGCGCGGCTCCGAGGTGGCGCTGCTGTTCGGCTCCGCCAACCACGACCCGGCCGTCTTCGACCGCCCCGGTGAACTGGACCTGGCCCGCGCCGACAACCCCCACGTGTCCCTGGGCGCGGGCATCCACTACTGCCTGGGCGCCCCGCTCGCCCGGATCGAACTGGCCGCGTCCTTCGGCGAACTGCTGCGCCAGGCCCCGACCCTGCGGCCCGCGGCCGAGCCGACGCGCAAGGAGGGGTACGTCATCCGCGGGTTCGACGCGCTCCCGGTCGAACTCTGACGCGTCGAACGTGCCGGGCTCCCCCTGGAGAGCAGCACGACCGCCCCGCTGGCGAGCGCCGCCGCGCGCAGGGCGTGTTCCGGAAGTCCCCGCCGTCAGCGCAGCCGGGACCGGGCGAACTCCGTCATGCCCTCCTGGAATCCGACCTCCGGCTTCCAGCCCAGCTCGGCCCGAAGCCGCGCCGAGTCCGCCGTCACATGGCGGACGTCGCCGAGGCGGTACTCGCCCGTGACCACCGGATCGGGGCCGCCGTACGCCGCGGCCAGCGCCTGGGCCATCTCGCCGACCGTGTGCGGGTCCCCGCTGCCCGTGTTGTACGCCGTGAACGCCCCCGGCGGCAGTTCGTCCAGGCCGGTCAGGGCCGCCGCGTTGGCTGTCGCCACGTCCCGTACGTGGATGAAGTCCCGCCGCTGGCCGCCGTCTTCAAAGACGCGCGGCGCCTCGCCGCGGGCCAGCGCCGAGCGGAACAGCGAGGCCACACCCGCGTACGGGGTGTCGCGGGGCATGCCGGGGCCGTAGACGTTGTGGTAGCGCAGGGACACCGCGCGGCCGCCGGTGGACCGGGCCCAGGCCGCGGCCAGGTGTTCCTGGGCGAGCTTGGTGGTCGCGTACACGTTGCGCGGGTCGGTCGGGGCGTCCTCGGCCACCAGGCCGGGCCGCAGTCCCGCCCCGCAGCGGGGGCAGCGGGGCTCGAAGCGGCCCGCCGCCAGGTCGGCCGCCGCCCGCGGTCCTGGCCGGACCGCGCCGTGCCGGTCGCACGCGTAGCGGCCCTCCCCGTACACCACCATCGACCCGGCGAGCAGCAGCCTGCCCACCCCGGCCCGCGCCATCTCGGCCAGCAGCACGGCCGTGCCCAGGTCGTTGCAGCCGACGTAGTCGGGGGCGTCGGCGAAGTCCTTGCCGAGGCCGACCATCGCCGCCTGGTGGCACACCGCGTCCACGCCGCGCAGCGCCGCCGCGACGGCTTCGCGGTCCCGTACGTCCGCGATCGTCCAGGAGTGGGGAGGGTCGGGGTCCGGGGCGTGCGCGGACGGCAGGAGCGCGTCGAAGACGACTGGCTCGTGGCCGTCCGCGCTGAGTTCCGCCACGATCCGCGATCCGATGAACCCGGCGCCGCCGGTGACCAGTACCCGCATGGCAGCAGACTAGATACGCGCGGGCGTCAGGATCGCGAACCGCGCGGCTCCGTAAGGATTCCGTCATCCGCCCGGTGACCGGTGTGACCGGTGTGACCGGTGGAGACCGGCTACCGCTTCAGCTCGGCGTATGCCTCGGCGCTGCTGTCCTGGAGGAACTGCCAGCACCGCTCCGCCTCTTCCTTCTCGTTGATCTCGCCCGCGGCGCGGGCCAGGGCGGCGAGGCAGCGCAGGAATCCGCGGTTGGCCCGGTGGCTCCAGGGGATGGGGCCGTGCCCCTTCCACCCGGCCCGGCGGAGCGCGTCGAGCCCGCGGTGGTAGCCGGTGCGCGCGTACGCGTACGACTCGACCACGCGTCCGCCTTCAAAGGCGTCGTCGGCGAGCATCGCCCAGGCGAGCGAGAACGTGGGATGCTTCGCCGCGACCTCGGCTGGAGGCAGGGACTCCTCGCCGAGCAGGCGATACGCCTCCTCGTTCTCCGGCAGGTGGGTCGGGTCCGGGCCGCCGAGCAGGTTCTTGTGCGTCGTCATGCCGCCAGTCTGCCACTCGCGGGCGGGTATGCGGGACGGTCAGACGGCCTTCGGCAGATGGTCGCGCATACCGAGCTGGGCGCAGAGCGCGGCCCCGAGACCGACCGCCCCGCACAGCAGCCAGAGGCCGTCGCCGAAGCTGCCCCAGGCGAGCACGCCGAGGGTGGGGCCGATCGCCAGGCCGAGGCCGAAAGTGGCCTGGTGGGCGGCGACGTAGCGGGCCTTGACCGGCGCCGGGTAGCTGGCCGGATGGGCGAACATGGTGGGGCCGCTGACCATCACCCCGAGGACGAAGACGGCGGCGCTGAGGATGATCAGCGCGCTCGCGTCCATCACGTACCCGGCCGCGCCCAGAGCCATCAGGGCGGTGCCCGCGGCGCCGGCCACGTAGGGGCGCCAGTTCTTCACATAGCTGGTGATCTTCAGTTCGCAGGTGATCAGAATCAGCGAGGAGGCCGTGAGCACCGCGCTGTAGAGACCGGCGGGGTGGCCCTCCGCGGTGATCTTCAGCGGCAGGGCGACGGTGGACTGCACGTAGATCACCGAGCCGAGCAGCACCGAGGCCAGGAAGAGCAGGTACTTGGTGTCGCGGAACAGAACGGCGTAGGCGGAGCGTTTCTCTGCGACGGGCTCCGCCGCGTCCGCGTCCGCGTTCTCGCCGTTCCCGTCCTCGTTCTCGTTCTTGTCGGCGGCCGCGGAATCCCGCCCGGCGGGCAGCTCGGGCAGCAGGGCGAAGGCCAGGAAGGCGTAGACCGCCGCGGTTGCCGCGTCGAACCAGAAAAGCAGGTTCCAGTTGACGAGGATCAGCCCGGCGGCGATCAGCGGGCCGACGGCGGCGCCGACGTTCATCGCGAAGCGCATCATCGAGAAGGCCATCACGCGGTGTTCCTGCGGCATGAGTTCGCTCAGCATGAGCGCCGCCGCCGGGCGGTAGCACTGGGTGGCCAGACCCGCGGCGGCGACCGCGACGATCAGGACTCCGAAGAGCGAGGGGCGGCTCAGCAGGGGGACGAAGGCCAGGATCAGCGCCGAGGTCGCCATCGCCGAGACGATGGTGGCGCGCGGGCCGATCCGGTGGGTCAGCTCGCCGCCGAGCAGAGTGCCGAGTACGGCGCCGGCGCTATAGGCCGTCAGGGCCACGCCCGCGTGCCCGAAGGTCATGCCGCGCGCCGTCAGATAGAGCACCAGGAAGGTCTGTACGAAGGCGCCCATCTGGTTGATGAGCACTCCGCCCAGCAGATACCGGACCGAGTTCGGCGTAGCGCGAAGAGTGTCCAAGACGCCCAGGGGGGGCTCTTGTTGCGTCTGTTGCGTCGTACTCACGGTCTGTCCTCGATTCCTCACGTCTCGGGTTCTGCCGCTTCCCGACAGGCTCTGCCACAGCGCGGAGCGCCTCTAGGGCGCTCCGCGCTGCCGTCGGTCTCATTCCAGCGAAGCCGCGGGTTGATCGACACCGCTGGCCGGACTCTCGATCAATCAGCGGGTGAACACACTGTTGACGGCGCCGAAGTCCAGGGCGCCGTCGAGCTCTCCGTAGGTGCCCTCGGTGAGCAGCTCGGTGGCCGCGCGCTCGGCGGCCGAGTACGCGGCCTGGGTGAGGGCCGTGCCGACGCTGACCCGGCGCACACCGGCCGAGGCCAGCTCGGCGACGGCGGGCGCGCCGGGCCCGGCCATCACGTTGACCGGCAGCGGGGACTGCTTCACCAGCGCGGACAGCGTGTCCAGGTCGACCAGGCCGGGGACGAAGAGGCAGTCGGCTCCGGCGTCGGCGTACGCGGACGCCCTGGCCAGTACGTCGTCCAGGCGGGCGTCGGGCTCGCCGATCTGGAACAGGAAGACGTCGGTCCGTACGTTGAGGACCAGCTCGGGCAGCCCCGCCCGCTCGGCCGCGGCGCGGGCGGCGCGCAGCCGGTCGGCCTGCTCATCGGCGGTGAACAGCGGGCCGCCGACGGCCTTGGAGTCCTCCAGGTTCACCCCGGCCGCTCCGGCGGCGACGACCGCCTCGACGGTGGCGGCGACGTCTTCGGGCGCGGGGCCGTAGCCGCCCTCCACGTCGGCGGTGACCGGTACATCGACGGCGGCGGCGATCCGGCGCACCTGCTCGGCCATCTCGTCGCGGCTCAGCCGCTGCCCGTCGGGGTGGCCGAGCGACCAGGACACGCCGCCGCTGGTGGTGGCGACGGCCTTGGCGCCCGCACGGGCGATCAGGGCGGCGCTGCCCGCGTCCCACGCGTTCGGCAGCACGAACACCCCGTCGGCGTGCAGCGCTCGGAGTGCCTCCGCCTTGATCTTCAGGTTCTGCATCACATCAGCCTTCTTCTCGGTGGTCCGCACGGAGGTATCGGTGCGGACGATGACCAGGTCCTGCCTTCGAGGACAGTTCTTCGCGGACAAGTCTTCGCGGACAGGGCCTAGCGGGTCGCGTTCTCGGCGGTCAATGTGAGGGGCGGGATTCAGCCGAGTTCGTCGCCTCTTCAACCACCTCTTGGCGGCGGGCGGCCCGCCCGGCGGATCAGGTCCCGTTCTGACGCATCATCACCACCTTTACGGAGTCGAGCGCCTGCTCGGCGATCCGCATCGCGGCGCCGGAGGTGGCGCCGTACGCCATCACCGAGCCCGCCCGGTCCCAGGAGCTGCGCAGCTCGGCCACGGTGTCGCCGGGGCCGACCCCGACCGCGGCGTGCAGCACGCCCGGCAGCGCCTCGGCCGCGTCGACGCCGTCGACCGCGACCACCTCGCCCGGCTCGACCCGCAGAAAGCGGACCGCCGCGCCGCCGTCGGCGCGCCGCGGCAGCGGCGGGGGCTGCTCCCCGCGCATCACCGTGTAGAAGTGCCGGGCCAGGTCGATGGGGTAGGCCTTCTCGATCAGCATCGGGATGCCGTCGCCGGGGAAGCGGCCCGCGCACTCGACCAGGTACGGGACACCGTCGCTGACGATCCACTCGCAGTGCACGATGCCGCTGCCGAAGCCGACCGCGCGCAGCACCCCGGCCGTGCCGCCCTCCAGCGCGTCGGCCAGCTCCGCCGGTATGTCAGCCGGAACCAGATGGCCGAGTTCGACCGGGCGCGGGCCGGGGAAGAGGAGCTTCGCCGTGATGTTGGTGAACAGCGGCACGCCGTCCTCGACCAGCATCTCCACGCTGAACTCGGCGCCCCGCACGTACTGTTCGACCATCATCCGCAGTTCCCTCTCGCGGTCCGGGATCAGGATGCCCTCGTCCTGCGCCGCGAGGCTCTCCGTCCAGGCCTGGTCGATCTCCGCCGGGTCGTGCAGGACCATCGTACCCAGCGAGGCCTGCCGGTCAGCGGGCTTGAGCACCACCGATCCCGGATGGTCGGCCATGAAGTCACGGACGTCGTCGGGGGTTTCGACGGAGCGGGAGGCGGGGTTGCGGATCCCGGCGGCCCTGGTGACCCGGCGCAGCAGCGCCTTGTCGCGCAGGATGCGGGCGGCCCCGGAGCCCGCGCCCGGAACGCCGTACCGCTCGGCCAGGCGGGCCGCGAACGGCGTGGCGTACTCCACCAGGGGCACGACCGACAGCGGGTCGAGGTCCGGGTGGGTGTTGAAGAACTCGTCCGCCGCGCCGTCGAGTTGGTACTCCCACTCGACCAGCTCGCGCAGCATCGGGGCGTCCGCCATGGCGTCGCCGATGTGGCGCTTGCGGATCACGTCGGGCTCGTCGATCAGGATCACCGAGCCGGGGTCGAAGTCCGGGACCGAGCGCAGCACGTTCACATAGCCAACGATGATCAGAGGCCGGTTCCTCATGTCGTCACACTCCAGTCGGCGGCGGGGGTCACGGACGGGCGGGCGGGGCCGGACGGAGTTCGAGCGTGCAGCACTTGGCGCTGCCCCCGGCTTTGAGCAGCTCGGAGAGGTCGACGCCGTACGGCTCGAAGCCGCGGGCGCGCAGCTCGGCGGCGAGGCCGGTGGCGGCCTCGGGGAGGACGACGTGCCTGCCGTCGGACACGGCGTTGAGGCCGAAGACCGCGCTGTCCTCGTCGCCCGCGATGACCGCGTCGGGGAAGAGGCCGCGCAGCACGTCCCGGCTGGCGGGGGTGAAGGCCGCCGGGTTGTACATGATCTCGTCGTCGTCGAGTACGGCGAGCGCGGTGTCGAGGTGGTAGTAGCGCGGGTCGACCAGGTCCAGGCGGACGACCGGGCGTTGGAAGAACTCCTCCGCCTCGCCGTGCGCGCGGGGGTCGGTACGGAAGCCGGTGCCCGCCAGCACCGCCCGGCGGGTCGTCAGGTAGTCGCCCTCCCCCTCGTTGTGCCAGGTGGCCTGGGCGACGGTCTCGAAGCCGTTGGCCCGGAACCAGTCGAGGTAGTGCCGCGACTCGCCGTCCCGCTGCTCATAGCGGAAGCGGGCGACCAGCGCCTTGCCGTCGACCACGGTGGCGCCGTTGGCCGCGAAGACCATGTCCGGCAGGTCGGGCGCGGGCTCGATGACGTCCACTCGGTGGCCGAAGGAGACCAGCAGGTCGTGCAGCACCTCCCACTGACTCAGCGCGAGGTTGGCGGATGTGGGTTTGGCCGGATTCATCCACGGGTTGATGGAGTACCGGACGTCGTAGTGGGCGGGCGGGCACATCAGGTAGTGCCGGGTACGCGTCTGGCGGGGTGTGGCGGTGGCGGCCGAGTCGAGGGGGGCGAGCACGTCGGTCACAGGTACCTCTCTGATGGTCGTGGACGGGTCGGCGTCGTGGACGGGTCGGCGTCGTGGACGGGTCGGCGTCATGGGCGGTCAGCCATCGTGAGCGGTCAGCTGGTGATGCCCAGGCTGAGCGGGAATTCGGGCCTGCCGCCGAGGAGATGGGCGCCGCCGGACTGCAGTACGCGGTCCTGGGCGACGATGTGCTGGCACATGGTGGTGGTGTCCCGCAGCCAGCGCTCCAGCGGGCTGGACCGGTAGATGGACGAGGTCTGCATCAGGTCGTACAGCCGGGTGACGATGGAGCGGGCGGTGCGGAAGGCGTGCAGCCGGGAGAGCGGCAGCGCGGCGCGCTCGTCGGGCGTCAGGTCGTCGAGCCCGCCGCCCGCGGAGAGCACGTCCCACTGGCGGCGCAGCGCGCCGTAGACGGCGCTGCGGGTGGCGTGGAAGTCGGCCTCGCACGCGGCGATCGTGGTCTGCGTGCGCCAGTCGTCGGCCCACCGGCCGCCGGTGACGGTCTCGCGTACGTGGTCCAGCGCGGCCCGAGCCACGCCCAGCGGCACACCGGGGATGTTGCGCATGTGCACCTCGGGCTGGACCAGCGGCCCGGCGCCGCTGCGCACGGTGTCGAAGGTGAGGGCGCGCTCCTCGGGTACGAAGACGTCGGCGATCCGGTAGTCGCGACTGCCGCTTCCGGCGAGGCCCGTGGTGTGCCAGGTGTCCAGGACCTCGACCTGTTCGCGCGGCACCATCAGCAGCCGGGAGTCCTGCGGTCCTTCGGCGGGCTCGGGGCGGCCCTCGTTGAAGATGAAGGCGCCGGAGATGACCCAGTCGGCGTGGTCGACGCCGCTGCCGAACTGCCAGCGGCCGCTGAGCCGGTAGCCGCCGGGGGCACGGTCGGCCCGGCCGGAGGGGAAGAGCAGTCCCGCGGTGACCATGTCCAGGCTGGGGAACATCTCCTTGGCCACCGGCTCGTCCAGGAACGAGGCGTAGAGGCCGGTGTCCATGCCGATCATCGCGCACCAGCCGGCCGAGGCGTCGCCGTACGCGATGGCCTCGATCACCTCGGTCTGCTCGATCGAGGTGAGTTCGGGCCCGCCCCACTCGCGGCTGAAGCCCATCCGGAACACCCCGGCCGCGCGCAGCAGTTCGACCACGTCGTCGGGCAGCCGACGCGCTCGCTCGATCTCCTCGGAGCGCTCGCGCAGCCGCGGGGCGAGCGCCCTGGCGCGGGCGAGGATCTCGGCTCCGTCCGGCGTACTGGTCATCTGACTGTTCCTCTCTGGGTGTCACGAAGGTGTGGATCGACCGGCCGCGGGGGCGTGTTCGAGCACCTGGAAGCGGCCGTGCAGGAAGACCAGGGCGGGTTCGGGGGCGCGGACACCGGTGGCGACCACTTCGCCGATGACCATCGTGTGGTCGCCGACGTCGAAGCTGGCCCACAGGACGCACTCCAGCCAGTTCTGGGCGTCGAGCACCAGGGCGCCGGTGTGCTCGGCTGGCGTGGCGGGCAGGGCCGCCACGTCGGCGGCGCGGGCGGCGCGGTCCTTCGCGAAGCGGCGCGCCGCGTCGGTCGCACCGCCGTCGAGGATCGAGACCGCCCACTTCTTGGTCTGCAACAGGTCCTCCAAGAAGGCGGACTCGTTGCGCAGGCACACCGATACCAGCGGCGGTTCGAGCGAGACCGAGGTCAGCGAGTTGATCGTCACCGCGTCGTGGCGCCTGCCGTCCTTCCCGTCCACGTAGGTCGTCGCGACGCACACGCCGGTCGCGAAGCTCCGCATGACGGCACGCAGATCGAGCAGCACGGGGGTCCCTTCCTCTGGCGGACAGGGCCTAGACGGCCTGGGGGAAACGGAAGAAGCGGCCGGGGTCGTAGCGGCGCTTGATCGCGCGCAGGCGCTCCAGGTTCGGGCCGTGGTAGGCCGGGCCGAAGTCGTCCAACTCCGGGTCGGTGAAGTTGACGTACGCGCCAGGACCGGCGAAGTCGCCCATGGATGCGTAGAGTTCGGCGAGCCAGTCCAGGTTGTCGCGCACCGTGCTCGCGCTGTCCTCGGTGCTCCAGGAGGTGTCCATGGACACCAGGAAGAGCGCGTCGCGGTGCGGGAAGGCGGTGGCCGTGGGCGGGACGCGGTTGATCGCGCCGCCCCAGGTGAACAGCGCGACTCCGGCGCCGTCCGGATTGCCCGCGCCGGGCCACTTGTCCAGCATGGCCAGGATGGTGGCCACCCCGGCCTCGGGCAGCGGCCCGGAGACCGTCCGGGTGCGGACGGCGAACGGGTCGGCCGACGTGTTGTGGTGCAGGTAGTCCTTGGCCTCCCAGTAGGTGCGGTCCTCGATGTCCGCCCGGTACGGCGCGGCCACCGCGAGCGCGGGCGCCAGCATCCGGCGCAGCTCGTCGGCGGGCCCCAGGTGCTGGCCGACCATCGAGACCACGCCCGGCCCGCCGGGCACCCGGTTGACGCCGATCCGGGCGGCGAACTCGTCCGGGGCGTCCCGCATGATCTCCTGCGCCTTCGCGAGTACCGGGGCCGCGTCCTCCCAGTGCCACAGCAGCAGACAGGTGGAGCTCGCCACCGTGGGCCGGGTGCGGAAGGTGAAGGAGGTGTTGACGCCGAAGTTGCCGCCACCGCCGCCCCGGCAGGCCCAGAACAGATCGGCGTTCCGCCGTTCGTCGCAGGTCAGCACCGAGCCGTCGGCGAGTACCAGCTCGGTCTCCACCAGCGAGTCGCAGGTGAGCCCGAAGGCGCGGGAGACCGCGGCCACGCCGCCGCCGAGGGTGAGCCCGGCCACCGACACGTCGTCGGAGTTGCCCAGCGGGATCGCCAGGTCGTGCTCCCGCAGTACGGCGTAGAGCTTGCCCATCCGGGTGCCCGCGCCGACGGTGACCAGGCCGGTCGCCCGGTCGACCACCACCTCGTCCAGGGCGCGCAGGTCCAGTACGAGGCCGGTGCTGACGGAGTTTCCGGCGTAGCTGTGACCGCCGCCGCGGCAGACCAGCGGCACATCGGCGGCGCGGGCCCAGGCGATCGCCGCGACCACGTCTGCGGTGTCGGCCGCCGAGACCACGACGGCCGGGGTGACGTCGGCGAACCGCTTGTTGAAGGGCTGGCTGGCCTCGGCGAAGCCCGCCTCTCCGGGGCGGCGGACCCGGCCGGTGATCCGGCTCTCCAGTTCGGCGTACTGGCGGGACGTCAGAGCTGTCATCTCAGCGCACTTCCTCAAGGTAGGAGACTCCGCGCGCGGCGTGCGGGCCGTAGCGCTCCCACTCCTCGCGGAGCAGCAGCCGGCCGTCCGCTCCGCGCTCGGGGGTGTTCACGGTCCGGCCCGTGACGACCTCGCCTCCGGTCAGCACCAGCGTGTAGCCGAGCAGCAGGGTGCCGTCCGGGCCGCGGGTGCCGCCCACGAAGCCGCGGCGCACCGGTCCGCCCGTGAACTCCGACCAGACCAGGTCGCCGCTCTGGCGGTAGGAGGCGATGACACCGTCACCGCCGTCGATCTTGCGGAAGCGCCGTCCGTCGTAGTCGATGGGTACCCGGTCGGTGGGTACCCGGTCGGTGGGTACCCGGTCGGTGGGTACCCGGTCGGTGGGTATGCGGTCGGTGGTCATGCGTCCACGTCCAGCAGTCCGGCGGGCATCTCCAGGCTGGTCCCGGCCTTCTTGGGGGCCAGTGGTTCGACGTCCAGGGCGACCAGCGCGCTCGCCGCGGCGAGGCGTTCGTCGCAGGCCTGGAGGGTTTCGGCGGCGCAGACCACGAAGGAGTGGCGGGCGATGTAGCCGCCGGGCGGCAGCCGCAGCTCGGTGCCGGGCTCGGCCATCGCGGCCGCGGTGATCAGTCCGGGCGCCTCGTCGGGCACCGCGACCGACCGCACCACCGAGTCCCGCGGCGGGTAGCCGAAGCGTATTCCGGCGACCGAACACCGCTGCCGCCCGGTCTCCGGCCTGCGGCCCAGGGCGAGGTCGACCAGCACCTCGCCGGGGTCGACGCCGGTGGCGGTCTTTCCCAGGAAGGGGATCAGATCGCCGCCGAGCCGGCCGTTGATCTCGATGATCAGCGGGCCGTGTTCGGTGAGCTTCACCTCCGCGTGGGTGATGCCGTTCTCCACGCCGAGCACCCGGTGGGCCCGGTCCAGGGCGTCCATCAGCGCCTCGTCGGCCAGCAGCGGGTCGGCCGCGTCCACCAGGTGGCCGAGCTCCTCGAAATACGGGTGGTGGCCGGTCTGTTTGCGGGCGACGAACATCGGCAGGTACTCGCCCTTGAAGACGGCCGCGTCCACGCTGATCTCGGGGCCCGGCGCGTACCCCTCGACGAGCGCCCCGCCCCGGAACGGGTCGTCGCCGATCAGGCTGGCGTCCGACGCGGTCCGGTAGGCGGCGTCCAACTCGGCCTCGTCGGCGGCGAGTACGACGCCCATGCTGGCGCCGAGCGCCCGCGGCTTGACCACCACGGGGTAGCCGATCCGGGCGGCGGCGGCCCGCGCCTCGGCCACCGTGGCGGTCATCGCGAAGCCGGGTTGGATCAGTCCGGCCTCGGTGAGCAGGGACCGCGTACGGTGCTTGTCGCGGCAGCCGTGCACGCCCGCCCTGCTCAGGCCGGGCACCCCGAACTCGTCGGCGAGTTCGGCGGCGGGCATGACCAGCGGCTCGTCCCAGCAGAGCACGCCGACGACCCTGCGGCGGGCGGCGATCTCACGGGCCGTCGCGGCCAGCAGCTCGTGGTCGAAGACGTTGACCACGGTGATCTCGTCGAAGTACTCGTGCTGCCAGGTGGGGTTGATGTTGTTGATCAGAATCAGCTTCAGGCCCGCCTGCCGGGCCCGCCGCGCGACCGAACTGACCAGGTACTCGCGGTACAGCCGCAGACCGCTGCCGATGACCAGCAGCGCACTGTCGGCGTCGCTCACGGTCACTCTTCTCTCCGCCACGGTGGCTCTCCTCTCCGCTCGGCGGGATGGACGGAAGCTCACAGTTCCTCGACGGCCCGGACGATCCGGTCCGCCACCAGGGGCGCGGTGCGGAAGCCGTCGCCGCCGCTGGCGGTACGGGCCCAGGCCGCGGGCCCGATCCGCCGCAGATGGGCCTCGCCGGTGTCGGCGTCCACCAGGTAGTGGCAGCGCTTGACGGCCTTCACCTGATAGCGCTCGGCGTCGGTCACCACCGACTCGGCCATGATCTGCTCGGCGAACGGCGCCTCGTCCTCGTCGAGCCGGTCGGTCAGTCCGTCCACCTTCCGGCAGACGGTGTGGGTGCTGACCTTCAGCAGCGCCCCGCCGCCCGACGGCAGCAGCCAGGCCCGCCCCTCGCTGCCCAGCTGGCCCGCGCTGGGCGCGTCGTTCCACCACTTGGCCAGCTCGGGCGGCGGCTTGAGGTAGACCATGGTCTGCCGGAGCAGCACCATCGGCAGGTCGACCAGCTCCCTGGACCACGGGCCGGTGGCGATCAGCACCAGATCGCCACCGATCACCTCGCCGTCGGCCAGCACCGCCTTCGCCGCGTCGCCGTGCACCCGCGTGACCTCCTGCCAGGGCCGCAGCGTCACCTCGGGCCTGCGGACCAGCCACTGGGTCACCGCCCACAGCACGTGGTCGGCCAGCAGCACCCCCGCGTCGTGCTCCAGCACGCCCACCGAGTCGGCGGGGAAGCGGATATGCGGAAAGTCGGCGGGCCCGACGACCGTGATCGGCAGGTTGGCGGTGGCGGCCACCCGCGCGATCTCGTCGGCCCGCGCCGCCGGCCAGGCCGTCAGCGCGCCCACCCGGCGGTAGACAGCGCTGCCCAGCAGCTCCTCCAGCTCCAGCCAGCGCCAGTGGGCTCCGGCCAGCCGGCGGCTGGCGTCCAGGTCGTCCGGGTCGAGGGACCGGACCGCCCGGTGCTGGTCGTAGGAGGTGGACTCCGGATTGGGGATGGCCCCCCGGTCCACCACCGTCACCTGGTGACCGGCCCGCACACACCGCACCGCGGTGAGCAGTCCGGTGGCCCCGGCCCCCACGATCAGCACATGTCGCGCCCCGGACCTCATGTCACACCGCCCCGCCGCTCAGCCGGGGCAGGCGGCGGGGAGTGATCCCCGTCTGCTCGGCGACGGCCCGGATCGACGCGTCCGGGAGTGCCTGCTCGGCGAGGTCGATCAGGATCGGCGCCGCGCAGCGCAGTACCACATCGACCTGGTGGCAGAAGTCGCCCGCGTCCGCCTCGGCGACCTCCCACTCGGCGAGCCTGGCCAGCTGGTCGGCGAGCGCCTCGGCCGCCCGGTTCAGGCTGAAGGAGCGCAGCTCGTACGCGGCGGCGAAGCGCTGGACGATCCGCGCGGCCGCGGCGCGGGAGCGCTCCGAGACCGGGAGTTCGCCCCGGCCCGCCCAGCGCTCCGCCTTCCGTGTGATCCGGTTCCACGGCTGGACGAGCCGGGTGTCGGTGACCCGCTCCAGCGCGCCCCGGCTGAAGTCGGTGCGCTGGAACTCCGGGCTGGTGGCGGCGAGATGGAAGCGGATCAGATCGCGGGGCAGCTCGGCGGTCAGCTCCCGGACGCCGACCACATGGCCTCGGCTGGTGGAGAACTTCTGGTTGTCCAGCTCGTAGAACTCGTTGGTGACGAACTGGTCGGGCAGCCGGTACCGGCCCTCGTAGGCCAGCAGCATCGCGAGCCCGGCGACCGCGAACGGGAAGGTGTTGTCGAAGCCGAGGAAGTAGACCACTTCCGACTCGGCCTCGGGCGACCAGAGTTCGTCCAGCGCGGCCAGCTCGGCGCCCCGCGCCTCGGCGGAGACGGCGGTGGTGTAGATGCTCCACGCCATGGTCTCCGCGTTGGCGTTGATCACCTGTCCGGGGGTCTCCGGGAAGGGCGCGGGGATGCCCCAGGAGATCGGATAGGTGATCTGGAAGTCCGGCAGCGGCCGGGCGAGCAGATCCTGGACGGCCTGCGCCATGTGCGGGCGCAGCAGCGGCGCGCGGCGGTCGAAGTACGCGCGCAGCCGCTCGCGGTACTCCTCCGTCGGCAGCACCAGTACGTCGGCCTCGCGCCGCTCCAGCACGTCCTCGGGGTGCAGGGTGGAACGCGGGTCGATCAGCTCGCCGGCGGCGATCGGGTGGCCGCAGCTCTCGCACAGTCCGGCGCAGCCGTCGGCGAGGCAGTGCGGGCAGCCGCCGCGGACATGGCCGTCGACGAGGAACTCGCCGGTGCGCGGGGAGTACGGCAGCGTGACGGTGCGCCGCGCCAGCTTGCCGCGGGCGTGCAGGCCGCTCATGAACTCCGCCACCCAGGAGGTGAACCGCCGCTCGTCACCGGTGTAGCCGTCGATGCCGATGCCCAGTGCGGACAGCGACTTCGCCACGTCTCCGGCCGACCGGGCCACCATCTCGCGTGCGGTGATGCCCAGTCGGTGCGCGGTGGTCACCACATAGGTCTGGGTGTCCTGCACGCCGGTGCCGAACAGCACCTCCCGGCCGGCCGAGCGGGCGTAGCGGGTGTGCACGTCGGCGGCCAGGAAGGGGCCCGCCAGGTGCCCCAGATGCAGGTCCCCGTTGGCGGTGGGCGCCGGGGAGATCACCACGGTGCGTTGGGTCATGTCGGCTCCCCCTCATGGCGGGTGACGAACCGGGCGGACATGTCGGTGTCCCACCAGATGCCGTAGAACTCGAAGTCCTCGTCCGAGTCGTTGACCACCTTGTGGCGGCTGCCTGGGACCAGGTGGGCGATGTCCCCGGCGGCGAAGGGGGCGCTGTCGTCGTCGACCACCAGGGTCGACGCGCCCCGTATGGCGATGAAGATCTCGTACTCGTGGTGCGCGTGCGCGGTGGACTCCTCGCCCGGCGCGACCACGCACCAGGCCCCCTCGAAGGGCGCGTTGAGGGCTGGCCAGGGCAGCAGGCGCTCGGACGCGATGCCGTAGGCGCGGGTCAGACCCGCCCGGTTGAGGCTGCGGATGTCCATCAGGCCGCTCGCGCGGTCGAGACGGCCGAAGCGGTCGAGGCCGCTGAGGCGGTACGGCGGTCGAGCAGGTCGCCGAGTATGTCGCGCGAGCGGTGGGCGAGCACGCTGAGCAGCGAGTCCGCGATGCCGTGCGTGGCCTCGTTGACGCCTTGCAGATAGAGCGCGCCGTGCGCGGGCTCGCCGAGGTCGACCCGGTAGCGGCGGTCGACCACGATCTCGTCCAGGCCGACCTGGTCGGCCAGAGTCCGCACCAGGGCGGGCATCTCGGGTTCGTAGCCGGTGCCGAGCAGCACCAGGTCGCAGCGGAGCTGCTCGACCTTCCCCGTCTTGCGGTCGTGCAGGTCCAGGACCACCTCGTCGCCGTCGACGCGCGCGCCGACGATGTCGGTCATGACGCGGGTCTCGGAACGCTCG
This sequence comes from Streptomyces sp. O3, assembly GCF_054788135.1. Lineage (NCBI taxonomy): Bacteria > Bacillati > Actinomycetota > Actinomycetes > Kitasatosporales > Streptomycetaceae > Streptomyces > Streptomyces sp. O3. Next base: position 4,418 of record NZ_JBTVYK010000005.1, on the reverse strand, counting down.
GCGCCGTACAGCCGCTGCCGGTAGAGCATCGAGTAGAGCTCGTCGAGGAAGGGCTCGGCCAGGCCCGCGTAGTTGGTCTGGCGCATCTCCGCCAGGATCTGGCCGCGCGCCTCGGGCGAGGTCTGGTGGAACTCGTCGATGAACGACGGGAAGAACAGCTCGTTGGTGAACTTGCTGGTCTGGTAGTTCTGCAGACCGATCGAGCGCATCACCAGCGTGGGCTTGCTGAGCGGCAGGTCCTCGTGCACGGCCATGAACATCTCGGCCGCGCTCTGCGCACCGCCCACCACGACGACCCGGCTTCGGCGGTCCGTCGGCTGGTCGACGATGCGCTCGCGGTAACGGCTGCTGTGGATCACCTTGTCCGCCGGCAGGCCGCGGAAGACGTCGGGCACGCGCGCGTCGCGGCCCATGCCGACCACCAGGTCACGGCAGCTGACGGTGTCGCCGTCGGCGAGCGTGACCGTCCAGCCGTCGATGGTTCCGTCCTTGGCGCGACGCACGTCGATCCGCTCGCCTCGGGCGTTGCAGCGAATTCCCACGTGCTCCAGGGAGTCGGCCACCCAGGACAGGTAGTCCGATATCTCCTTTCGGTACGGATGGAAAGTGCCCATGTTGGCGAATTCGTCCATGCGTCCCTGGCTGTTGAGATAGCTCAGGAAGGAGAAACGGCTCTGCGGATTCCGCAGCGTCACCAGGTCCTTGAGAAAGGAAACCTGGCTGCGCACCCACGGCAGGAGCAGATTACGCTGCCATTTGACGTCCTCGTACTGCTCCAGGACCAGCGTGTTCCGGGCCAGCTCGTGGGCGCCGGACTCCTCGACCGCGACCGCCAGTGCCAGATTCGACGGGCCCGCTCCGATGGCCAGGACCTCGACCTCTTGGTCAGTCATATTCACCCCGGTTCTCGCGAACTGCTTCCGTACTTCGGTAATCAGAAGTACATCCGACGGAACTGTTGATCGAAAGAGCTAATCAACGGAGACAATCAAAGAGCGACCGTTGCCTCGCGGCCATCCGCGCGCGGCCGTCGCTTAATCGAGAAGGAGCAGTTGACGGTCGATTTCCTGGTCGTACGGCGGGCCGCCCCAGGACGGGCCGTGCCCTGTGCCGTGCCCCGGTCCCTGCCCCGGTCCGAGCGGCCGACGGTGGTACCGGTCCGCCACGAACGCGCGGACCAGCGGGTCCAGCCGGTACTCGCCGACGCGGTCACCCCTGCGCAGCATCCCGGCCTCGGCCAGCTCCTCGATCAGCTCGTCCTCGACCGGCACGGCCGAGCCGTCGCCCGCGTACGTCCCGGAACCCTCGGGCGGGGAATCGGCCAGGCGGTCGAGCAGCTCCCTCGCCCGCTCGTCCACGCGCCGGTAGGCCGAAGCCAGCGAGTCGCGGACGGAGAGGTCGCCGATCCGCAGCCAGTCGAGCAGCACGCCGGGCTCGCTCAGCCGACGGGTCACCCGGCACAGCGGCACATCCGGCCGGGCGGCGAGCTTGCGCGTCGCGATGTCCAGGGCGAGCGGCAGATCGCCGCACAGCTCGGCGAGCAGGTCGCACTCGACCGGCTCCGTCAGGGCCCGGTCCGGCAGCCCGGCGGCGATCATGGCGAGGGAGTCGCTCCGGCGCAGCACTTCCAGCCGCAGTCTGTCCACACCGCACAGACCCCACAGCGGGGTCCGGCTGACCACGATGGTGACACTGCGGCGGCTTTCGGCCAGCAGCGGCCGCACCTGGCGCTCGCACACCACGTTCTCCAGCAGCACCGTCAGCCCGCGCTCGGCCAGCAGCGACCGGTACAGCCCGGCCCGCTGCTCGGCGACGCGGGACAGTTGGCCAGCGGGCACGCCCAGCGCCCGCAGGAAGCCGTCGACCACGGCCTGGGTGTCGGGCCCGCCGTGGCTGAGCGGCCCGAAGTCCGCGTAGAGCTGGCCGTCGGGGGCCGCGGCGTCGTGCGCGTAACGCAGCGCCAGCTCGCTCTTGCCGACCCCGGCCGGACCGCTGATCACCACCGGGGCGGTCGAAGGCGCGCGGAGCAGCCGCAGCTCCTCGGTCCTGCTGACGAAGCCGGACGGCCGCAGCGGCAACTGGGCGGGTCTCGGCAGGGAGTGACAGCTCGCGGGCTGCGCGGCCGCCGTCTCGTCGTCCCGGCCGGACACCTCCCGCCAGCGTCGGCGCCAAGCCTCCGCGTCGCCGCCGCACGCCGCCACATAGGCGAGCGTGACCTGGAGCGTCGGCAGCCGATGGCCGCTCGCCGCGCTCGACAGCACGGAGGGCGAGAACATCGCGGACCTCGCCATGTCGCGATACGTGGGACTCCCCGCTTCCAGCCTCAGCTGGCGGAGTCCGCTCGCGAACTCCGCGAGCGGCCCGCCGGAGGTGTCCACAGGCCTCTCCGGTCTCCCCATCGTGATCCCCTGATCGGTCATCCGGAGACGCGGGCGAGTTCGTCGCATGCGGGTGGCGCGAGAACTCCCCCTCGTCCCCTGGAGGTTGTCCGCAAATCGATGACGGTGGTCATGTCGATGACGGTGGTCATGCCGACGGATTCAGCAGCGTGCACCGCGCGACGGTCCAGCCCGCGAGCACGGGGGCCGTGCGGCTCACCCGTCGGCAGAGTCCGCGGGCCGAGCGCACCGCCCGTTGTCCGTCCGTCGATCCGACGAACAGAACCAGGCCGATTCCCGTGGCGCCGACGCGCGCACGGAGGTGTTCCAGACGGTCTTCACGGCGGGCCAGCGGCCAGAAGACCTCCTGCACGAGCGAGGCGGTCGGCCAGTCCGTCCCGGCCGCGGCCGACGGCACCAGCTCGACCTCGATCATGTACACGGTCCGCCTCCCAGACCACCGAGGATCGGCCGGGCGTCGAGCGCCCTGTGTGAACAGTGCGGTTCATGACAGGCCCCTCCTTCGGACGGGATCTCTGGGCCTCTGGACGTCTGACGGCGAGCTCTCGGGACCCCTCCGGTTTCGGCCAGGCCCCGCTCGCACCTCAAGAATCCAGCCCGACCCGTGCGCTGTCACCGTCTCAGCCATGGCGCGAACCGTCCTGGCAGGATGCTGCCCGGTCCCGCCATCACCCCTCTCACCTGGCCTTATACCGATATCAAACCGGCGGCCAGGCATTCCCATACCCCGGCTTCGTACGTTCCTTTTCAGTCGGCGCGGATGAGACGTCACGCTGCTCGCTCCGCCACTTCCTGGAGGTTCGATGCTTGATGCTCTGGGCCTGGCGCCCACCGCCGAGACGGTCTACCGTCTCGTCCTCGACGAGCCGACCTGGGGAGTCAGGGAACTCTCCGCCCATCTCGCCTGGCCCGAGGAGGCCGTACGCGAGGCGCTGGACACCCTCGCGGATCTGCGGTTGCTCCATCCGGGCAAGGGCTCACCCAGCCAATTGCGCCCCGTCAGGCCGGAGTTGGGTCTGTCGGCGCTGCTCTCCAGCCACGAGAGCGAACTCCGCGAGCGGCAGCGGCAGATCGAGGCCAGCCGGGCCGCGGTGGCCGCGTTCGCCGCCCAGTACACCCCGCGTCGCGAGTACGTCGCCGACGTGGTGGAACGGCACGAAGGCCCCGACGCCGTACGCGGACGCCTGCGGCAGCTCGTGCGGTCGGCGCACCGGGAGTGCCTGTCGTTCCTGCCGGGCGGCGCGCGGACACCCGACGCCCCGCACGCCAGAGACGCCATACACGCCCCGCACGCCCCGCACGCCAGGGACGCCGTGGACGCCCTGGCCGCCAGCGAGCCGCTCGACCGGCAGGCTCTGGAACGCGGCGTGGTACTGCGCGGCGTCTACCAGGAGAGCGTCCGCAACGACCCGTCCGCCGCGCGGCACGTGCGACGGCTCGCCGCTCTCGGCGGCGATGTCCGTACCGTTCCCGCGCTGCCGATGTTCCTGGTCATCGTCGACCAGCAGACCGCACTCGTCCCGCTGGACCCGGCCGACGGCCGCGCGGGAGCCCTGGAACTGCGCAGCCCCGGCACGGTGGCCGCGATGACGGCGCTGTTCGAGCAGATCTGGTCCGTCGGCGTGCCGTGGGGGAACGAGACGCCCCGCGACGGCCACGGCCTGTCTCCGCGGGAACAGGAGCTGCTCCGGCTGCTGGCGGTCGGCCACACCGACGAGATCGCCAGCCGACGGCTCGGGGTCTCGCTGCGCACCGTACGCCGGACGGCCTCCGACCTGATGGCCCGGCTCGGGGCGCGCAGCCGCTTCGAGGCGGGGGCACGCGCGGAACGGCGGGGCTGGCTCTGAGCGGAACAGCCGGGCTGGCCCTGAGCGGAACGGCCGGGCTGGCTGTGACACGAGGCCGAGGCGAGGCCCGGGGCCCCCCCCCGGGGGGGCCCGGGCGCCCCCCCGGGCCCGCGTGCCCCCGTGGGTTCGTTATTCGGGGGGGCGGGGGGCGCCGCGCCCCCCCCCCCCCGGG